>JBJKTB010000333.1:0-12334 GCA_046703345.1 Ignavibacteriaceae bacterium | reverse complement strand
CTCTTCAGCAGATTGAATCGCATCTGCTTATGAGGCATTACGACGGATTTATGAAGAGCGGCAAAGTGAAAGCCAGAAGATAAAGATATTTTGTGATTTATATAAAAACAAAAAAAGAGATTGATTATATACGCGAAAGCTGCAAGATAACGGCAGAGACTCTGCAGCTGATGAAAAGATACGTAAAGCCCGGGATTACGACTGAAGAACTGGACAGGATAGCCGAAGATTACATAAGGAGCAACGATGCGGTGCCGGCATTTAAGGGCTACTCGCAGGGCGGCTCGTCTATAGATTACCCGGCGGCCATATGCGCTTCGGTGAACAGCGAAGTAGTACACGGAATACCGGGAAAAAGAGTTCTTAAAGAAGGTGAAATAATCTCACTAGATGTGGGAGTTCAGAAGCACGGGTACTTCGGCGACGCGGCTTTGACGGTTGCGGTAGGAAACATCAGCGCCGAACTTCAGAAGCTGATGGACGTGACGGAGAAATCGCTTTATCTCGGAATAGAGCAGGCCAAAGCGGGCGGAAGGGTTCATGATATTTCTTACGCCGTACAGGCTTACGTTGAAGAAAACGGTTTCTCGGTAGTAAGGGATCTGTGCGGCCACGGAGTAGGAAAGCATCTGCACGAGGAGCCTTCGGTACCCAATTACGGAAAAAGCGGTACGGGTCCGAAGCTTAGAGAAGATATGACGATTGCTATAGAGCCGATGGTTAATATGGGAAGCTATCACGTAAAGACTGATTACGACGGTTGGACAGTAATAACGGCAGACGGTATGCCCTCTGCACATTTTGAGCATACCATTTTAATAACCGGAAATGGTAAGCCGGAAATTTTAACGGTTTGTTGATGTCAAAACAGGGACCAATAAAAGTAGACGGAGTAGTAACAGAGACATTGCCCAATGCGCACTTCAAAGTAAAATTGGACAACGGTCATGAAATACTAGCTCACATTTCCGGTAAGATGAGAATGCATTTTATTAAAATACTGGTGGGAGATAAAGTGTCGATAGAATTATCTCCTTACGATTTAACTAAAGGTAGAATTACCTATAGATATAAATAGAGCGGAGCAGAAATGAAAGTCAGAGCGTCAGTAAAAAAGATATGCGATAACTGCAAAGTAATAAAACGCAAAGGAGTTGTTAGGGTAATCTGCAAGAACCCGAAGCACAAACAGCGTCAAGGATAATAAAAATTAAGGAGAAGATAATTGGCTCGTATAGCTGGTGTTGATTTACCAAAAAACAAAAAAGTTTTATTCGGCCTTCAATATATTTACGGTGTGGGACCGAACGTAGCCAAAGTAGTGCTCGAAAAGGCGAACGTAAATCCGGATAAGAAAGTAGCCGATTTAACGGACGAGGAAGTAGCGGAGATCCGCGCGACACTTACGTCCGATTATAAAGTTGAGGGTGCGCTTCGCAGCGAGGTGCAGCAGAACATAAAGAGATTAATGGATATAGGTGCGTACCGGGGAATAAGGCACAGAAAGAGTCTGCCGGCCAGAGGTCAGAGGACCAGGACAAACTCCCGTACCCGGAAAGGCAAGAGAAAAACAGTTGCCGGCAAGAAGAAGGCACCCACTAAGAAATAAAGTTAGATAACTTGGAGGTTTAAGACTTGGCTAAAGTTGTAAAAAAAGCAAAGAAGAAGACCCATGTTGACGCCAACGGGGTTGCGCATATCAAAGCGACTTTTAATAACGTTATAGTAACAATAACGGACATATACGGGAATACCATCTCCTGGTCTTCGGCGGGCAAGAACGGTTTCAAGGGTTCCAGAAAGAACACTCCCTTCGCCGCTCAGGTATCCGCTGAAGCCGCGGCAAAGGAAGCTTACGATCTGGGATTGAGAAGAGTGGATGTACTGGTTAAAGGCCCAGGCTCAGGAAGGGAAGCTGCCATCAGAGCGTTGAACACCGCCGGCTTGGATATAAGTTCTATAAAGGACGTTACCCCTATCCCGCACAACGGCTGCAGGCCGCCTAAGAAAAGAAGAGTTTAATTTTTTTATTGGAGAGATACTAAATGGCAAGATACACAGACTCAGTTTGTAAACTGTGCAGAAGAGAGAAGCAGAAGCTGTTCTTGAAAGGTCAGAAATGTTTTTCCGAGAAATGCCCGATTGAGATAAGAAATTATCCTCCCGGACAGCACGGAAATTCGAGAAGAGCGAAAGTCTCCGAATACGGAATTCAGCTGAGAGAAAAACAGAAGATCAAAAGACTGTACGGCCTTCTCGAAACTCAGTTTAGAAATTATTTCGAGAGCGCAAACAAGCAGAAAGGTATTACCGGCGAAAACCTTGTAAAGATTTTGGAAAGCAGACTGGATAACGTTGTTTACCGTCTCGGCTTCGCATCATCGCGCAAGCAGGCCAGACAGCTGATCAGACACCGTCACATTATCGTTAACGAAAGGCTTGTCGATATTCCTTCTTATATGCTGGCGGCTGGCGACATAGTTAAGATAAAAGACAAGAGCAAGAAAATGGACGCGATTCACAGCTCGCTTAAGAGAGTTAAAGATAGTACTTATTCCTGGTTATCAGTTGATAAAGCCTCGTTGTCCGGAACATTTTTACAAGTTCCCGACAGAGCCGACGTTCCTCTAAATGCCAACGAGCAATTGGTTGTTGAGCTTTATTCCAAATAAAATCACAATTTTTAGACTAATTTTTAGAGGATTATTAAATGAGTGTTTCAAATTTAAAGATGCCTGAAGCCGTAGTTTTGGATGAGACAAGTTATACGAATACATTTGGCAGGTTCATTCTCCAACCTTTGGAGAGAGGTTACGGAGTAACTCTCGGTAATTCGCTGAGGAGAGTTTTGCTTTCCTCGCTGACAGGTGCCGCTATTACATCGGTAAAGTTCAGCGGCGTACTTCACGAATTTACTACTATCGAAGGCGTTGTTGAGGATGTTTCGGAAATAATCCTCAATCTTAAACAGGTAAGATTGAAGCTTCTTAACAAGAAGCCTAACAAAATAGATATTTCTTTCAGCGGCGAAGGTGTATTTACCGCCGCCGACATTCAGAAAAACAGCAACGAGATTGAAATCCTCAATCCCGAGCTGCACATCGCTACGCTGAATAAGAACGCTAAATTCGACGTCGAAATAAGAGTAGGACGCGGCAAAGGCTACGTGCCTTCCGCAGAGAACGTTTCTGCAGATCAGACAATTGGAGTAATTCCGATCGACTCGATTTTCACTCCTATTAAAAATGTTAAGTACGATATAGAGAATGTTAGAATCGGCGACAAGAACGATTTTGAAAAACTTACTCTGGAGATCGGAACCGACGGCTCCATTACTCCTGACGACGCGCTGACACAGGCCGCAAAAGTATTAAGAGATCATATTCAGCTCTTCATCAATTTCGATATTGAACAGGAAGAGGAGCAGGCGGTAAGTCAGAAAGACAGTGAGAAAGAAAGAATTAAGAAGATACTTCTTACTAACGTTGATGATCTTGAGCTCAGCGTCAGATCTCACAACTGCTTAAAGGCCGCGAACATTAAAAACCTCTCCGATCTCGTAAGAAAAGACGAATCGGAAATGCTCAAGTTCCGAAACTTCGGAAGAAAATCGCTTGCCGAACTTATGGAGATCGTAGAAAATCTCGGACTAGAGTTCGGGATGGATGTGGACAAATACATAAAAGACGAAACAGAAACCAATTAATCTTAGAAAAAGGTTTATTCATGAGACACAGAGTTAAAGGCAGAAAACTTGGAAGAACATCCAGCCACCGCGCCGCGTTACTTAATTCGCTGGCAACCTCGCTGCTGAAGCACAAAAGAATAAGAACCACGCTGGCAAAAGCAAAAGAAGCAAGAAGCTACGTTGAGACGATCATAACCAAAGCTAAGAAGAACGATCTTCATTCGAAGAGACAGGTGATGAGCGTTATTAACGATAAGGAAGTTGTTAAAGAGCTTTTTGCCGAGATACTTCCGAAGATCGGCGACAGACCGGGCGGATATACCAGAGTTGTTAAGCTCGGCAACAGAGTAGGCGATGCCGCTGAACTGGCTATACTGGAGCTGGTGGATTACAACGATGTTGTAAACGCAAAAGCCGAAGAGCACAAAGAGAAAAAAGAAGCCAAAGCAAAGGCCAAGAAGGAAGCCGAAGAGCAGGAAGTTGAAGAAGCCAACGTTGTAGCTGAATCTTCCGATAAGAAATAAGAATTACTTAATACATGTAAAATAAAACCCCGGGACTCTCGGGGTTTTTTTATTGCTGCCCGTTTTCCGATATTTCCCCCTCAATCTATCCTTGCATAGCAAAATCCGGATAATGAATTATAATTTTTACCGGAATTCATACTGAAAAAATATGGAAGTTAAGATTAATAGATTTCAAACAATGGAATAAAAAGTTCAGGTTAAATTATGAGGCTTTTCCGGTTGTTTATGTCTACCGCGAAATTCCAAGATACAGAATAACCAATTATAAATGCACGGTTTATATTGTAACTCTACACAGCTTAAGTTAAATTTCGGTTCAAAATTAAATTAAGTATTATGTTTGATAAACATGAGTTCACGAGATCCGTATTTGATCTGAAAGACATTCCGCAAAATTCTCTTCCCGAAGTTATATTGTGCGGAAGATCCAATGTCGGAAAATCATCGTTTATTAATTCGCTTTTTAACAGAAAAGACCTAGCAAAGACCAGCTCAACACCGGGAAAAACCAGGTCGATAAATTATTATCTTATTGATGACAAGTTTTACATGGTTGACTTGCCTGGTTACGGCTACGCTAAAACGAGTAAAAAGGAGAGGGAATACTGGGGAAAACTCATAGGAAATTTTATTGAGCAGTCTCCGAATATAACGCTGGCGTTTCATCTTATAGACAGCAGGCACAAGCCCACAGACCTTGATGTAAACCTGAACGCTCTGTTGAGGCAGACAAACATTCCTTACGTTGTTGTATTAAGCAAGACCGATAAACTAAAGCAATCGGAACTGGCGCTCTCAGGTAGAAAGGCAGCCGGGATCTTTCCGGAGCTTATACAAGGAGAAAACCTGCTTAAGTATTCGGCTGTAAAGAAGACCGGCAGGAAAGAAGTTCTGCAGAGATTATCTGCACTTTTTTATACGTAACACTGTTACAGACAACGCGTTTGTTTGCTATTATTATCCAGTAAAATTATATTAACAATTAATATTTTTACATAACTAAGATTATACCTTGATGGACCGCCGGCAGAAAAAAAGAATCTTAATTTTCCTTGTTGTTCCGCTCTTGGCCGCGGTTCTTTTTATAACCGATGATGTTGTAATTCGTGTAATCACTCTCGGTCTCATCATAATTTACGTTGCCTTTATAATATTTCTCCGCGATTCGATCAAGTTCGAAGGTCCGTATATTCCGAAATCTTACGACGACGAGGAACCCGAGCCGGAAGCCGGCGAGGAGCGGCAGGACTTTGACGAATCTTTCGAGATTGTTTCCAAGAATAAAAACATCGAAGTAATTACCGCCGACAGCTATACCCCCGAATTCAAGCTCCCTAAAACTACACTCAAGCCTCCCGATCTTAAAGAACGTTTCGAGGAAATTGCTAACGAGTCGTTTCCTAAGGAGGTGGGGCACGACGGGCAGTTTACTTTTGTTCTTGAGAAAATGCTTACTGTTATAAAGGAGGCATATCAGGCTCATACCGCTATCTTTTTCTGGTACAACAAAAAGAAAGAAAAGCTTTCGATTGAGAGATTTATAAGCAGTTCGCAGGAAGTTGCCAAACGGAAGTTAGATATTGAAGACGATATACTCAGCAAGATCGTTCAGAAAGGAGAGCCTGAACTGCTGAGCGATATCTCTCCAGCAGCCGAAGCGGATGTTATAAGATATTACAATTCGCCCCAGGGAATAAGAAGTTTTGTCGGCGTACCGCTGTTTTATGAGAAGTCGCTGATAGCAATTATAGCGATAGACGCGAAGGTGGGGGATGCTTTCGGCATCGAAACTATTTACGCTCTCGGCCGTTTCGTAAGGGTTATCACGATGATAATAGCCATCTTCGAAGAGAAACATTCCGATTCGGTTTCCCAGCAGAGACTTAAGGGCCTGTTGAATTTAATCAGCCCTGAAAAAAGATTCGAAAGCGAAGAGGATATGATTTCTTCCATACTCGAATCCGTGAGCATGCTGCTTCACTGGGACGCGTTCGCCTTCGTTTACTATAATCCGCTGCAGAAGAAGTTCAAGACTTCGAAAATTATAAACCGGACATCGCTCAAGTATGTCGGCGAAAATCTTGAAATAGAATTAACCGGTACCCTGGTTGGCAAATCAATTATAACCGGCATGCCGGTTAAAATAGACGACACATCTTCTGGTGAATATGTGCGTTTTGCGAAAGTTGAAAGCGTCAGCTTCGACGGATCATTTCTTTGCGTCCCCATAGTATATGACAACCAGAATTACGGCGTACTTTGTTTCGAAAGTCTGAAGAAAAACACTTACTCTAATTCCGACGTACAGTTCCTTAAGAGCGCCATCAATATTTATTCGTTCGTAGTATATTCGTTTTCAACTCAGTCAATGCTTAAAAGCTACCTTGCTATAGATATTGAGACGAAAACGCTTAACGCGGATTCATTCAAAGAAAGGCTTGCCGGCGATCTTTATAAATCCGCCGAACTGAAAGTTCCCGGGGCACTGGCTCTTGTTAGAATAGACGATTTCCTTGAGCAGGAATCGCTTTTCGACGGCAATCCTTTTCCCAAAGTTTTAACGGCGGTATCTGAAACGATCGCCTCTGAAATGACGCCGCTTAATATTCTCGGAAGAGTAGGAGAGAGGGTGTTTGCGGTTTATTTCTTCAACGCAACAACTAAAGATGTTTTCCTCTGGGCGGAGAAGCTCAGGGTTAAAATTGCTAGAAAGCCTATCGCCGTTGTATCAAAACAAACGTCCTATACGGTTTCAATAGGCGTCGCATCCGCCAACAGCAAAACGAATCCCGACGACGTAATCTACAACGCCGATCTCGCGCTTCAGAAAGCGCTTGAAAGAGGCGGAAACACAGTTCGAAATATCAACTAACAAATTCAATTTTTAAATTAAACTAAAAATCAGCGAGACAGTTTTCGTATGAAAAATTTTTTTGTTATTGTTTTAGACGGCGTAGGTGCGGGAGAACTTCCCGATGCGGATTTATACGGCGATAAAGGAAGCAATACTCTTGCAAATATAGCTGAGGCGGTCGGTGGGCTGTCTCTTCCGAATCTGGAAAAGGCAGGACTCGGGAACATAATCAGCATTAAAGGCCTTCCTCCCGCTGATAGCCCGTCTGCATCTTACGGCAAAATGAAGGAAATTTCCAAAGGAAAAGATTCGACAACCGGGCACTGGGAAATAGGAGGATTATTTGTAGATACCGACTTCTCATATTTTCCCGGCGGTTTTCCCGAAGAAATAATAAACAAATTTTTAAAACTTACGGGATGTCCCGGAGTACTTGGAAACAAAGCCGCTTCCGGCACAGAGATAATAAAAGAACTGGGCGACGAGCACGTTAGAACCGGAAAGCCTATCGTATATACGTCGGCCGATTCGGTATTTCAGATAGCCGCGCACGAAGAAGTAATTCCGCTGCAGCGGCTTTACGAAATATGCCGTATAACAAGGGAGAAAGTTTTAACCCCGCCGCTGATTGTGGGAAGAGTAATCGCGCGTCCTTTTTTACGAAGTTCGGGAAATTATACGAGAACCACGAACAGGAAAGATTACTCGCTTGATCCGCCTGCCGCTACTATTCTTGATATACTGCGCCAGAATAATATAAAAACAGTCTCTATCGGAAAGGTAAGTGATCTGTTCAATTATAAGGGAATAGAAGTGATAGAGAAGACCAAATCTAACCAGGAAGGCTGCAACAAATTATTCGAGTACGCGTCTAAAGTAAGTGAAAGCTTTATTTTCGCAAACCTAGTTGACTTCGATGTATATTATGGTCACAGGAACGACCCGAAGGGATTTGCGAATGCTCTTAAACAATTTGACGAGTTTCTTCCTTCTTTACTGGAGAAACTGGATGATAGCGACAGGCTTATAATCACTGCGGATCACGGCAACGACCCTACTACTCCCGGAACCGATCATACGAGAGAATACGTACCGCTGTTATACTATGGTAATAAGAAAAGCTCCGGGAACTTAGGTACAAGGGAAACTTTTTCCGACATAGCTCAGACAGCCGCGGAGTTTTTCGGTGTGAAGAATAATTTGCGCGGAAAGAGTTTTCTCAATGAATAGCATTAGTAAAACCGTTTTTGAATTTAATATTCATTCGATTAATAGTTTAGTGGTTCAGATTGTATATTTAATCAGCTTAATTTATATTAGCGGTAATTAAAGGTAAATCTAAGAAAAAAGAGGCTGTTTTGTTTTTAGGCAGAGTAATCGGCACAGTTTGGTCCACTAAAAAAGACGAGAACCTTGTCGGGGCAAAATTTCTTATCGTCAAACAGCTGGATCTGAATTTAAAAGAAAAAGAAAGTTTTGTTGTTGCGGGTGACAGTGTTGGTGCCGGAGAGGGTGAAATAGTGCTGGTTGCTACCGGAAGCTCCTCTCGCCAAACCGAGTTTACAAAGAACAAACCGGTTGACGCTGTGATAATGGCAATTGTAGATAAACTGGATATCGCATTAAAGGAATATTTAGCCGGGCAGGAAAATTAAAATGCCGTTCTTTTTTTTAAGATCAATTTATTATAATTTAACGGCCTGTTTTAGATTATGAATATATAGATCGGGGAGAACGATTTATATATGAAAATTTTACCCTGCAACTGTCGCCTTTATATTTAAAAGTTTATATTTCTGTTCGTTATACGGATTTCAGCCAAGAAATTAGAAGGCACGAATATTGTTCCTTGGAAAAGTAATAGGAAATGTTTGGGCTACGAAAAAATATCCTGCTTTAAAAAGTTTTAAGATGATGTTTGTTCAGCCCATAAACGCGAATTTAGAAATTACCGGCGAGCCGATAATTGCCGTAGATACGGTTGGAGCCGGACCGGGAGAAATTATATATTACATCACCGCTTCCGAAGCGGTGATACCTTTACCGGTTGATATGGCCCCTGTGGATGCCTCAATTGTCGGGATTGTTGACAGCATCAACACAGAAAATTAAATCAGCGAGGTGAACCAGTGAGAATAACCAAGCAGTACACCAACCGCGAAAGTCAGTCGCTCGATAAATATTTGCAGGAGATAGGCAAAGTAGACCTGCTGACACCTGAACAGGAAATCGAGCTGGCTATAAAAATTAAGAAAGGCGATCAAATTGCTCTTGAGACGCTTACTAAGGCGAACCTGAGATTTGTGGTAAGCGTAGCAAAGCAATACCAGAACCAGGGGCTCTCGCTCGGAGACCTGATAAACGAAGGGAACCTGGGGCTGATTAAAGCCGCCAAGCGTTTCGACGAAACCAGAGGCTTCAAGTTTATATCATATGCAGTGTGGTGGATAAGACAGTCGATTCTTCAGGCTCTTGCCGAACAATCCAGAATAGTCCGGCTTCCTCTAAACCGTGTGGGCGCTCTTAATAAAATAGGAAAAGCGTACAGCAATCTCGAGCAGGAGTTCGAAAGAGAACCCAGCGCAACCGAACTAGCGCAGGAGCTCGACATGGACGTTAACGAAGTATCCGATACGCTTAAAATCTCCGGAAGGCACGTATCGATGGACGCTCCGTTCGCACAGGGCGAAGACAACAGACTGCTGGACGTAATACAGAACGATCAGCAGCCGAACCCTGATTTCGAACTCATGACCGAATCGCTGAAGACGGAAATAGAAAGGGCGCTTTCAACATTAACGGAAAGAGAAGCGGAAGTAATTAAACTTTATTTCGGACTTAATAAAGAGCATTCGCTTACGCTCGAAGAAATCGGAGAAAGGTTTAATTTGACCAGAGAACGCGTAAGACAGATAAAAGAGAAGGCAATACGCAGGCTTAGACATGCTTCAAGAAGTAAAAATTTAAGAGCATATCTGGGCTGACGCGTATGAAGAAAATTTTACTTCTGATATTAATAATGACCGGTGCGGCCGGAATATTTTTCTGGTCCGGCTGCTCCGCATCATCCAACTCGCTAAGGTACCATCAGGAAAAAAAGCCGGCCGAAGAAACAAACACAGCAGTAAGATTTTCATCAGAAAAGGAAGAACAAGCGAAAGAAACTTCAAACGACATTTACTCCGACGATACCACGAACATTTCTGAAGACTCGCTTGATGCGGAAGCCGATACCGACGACATTCCCGCGAACGAAAAAAGCATCGACATCTCATCTCTTCTAAAAAAATACTCGTCTAATAATTCAAAAGACAACCTTACTGCCGATAAAAGTTCACTCCGCGAAAAAGTCCTTATGGAGATCATAAAATATTTAAATACGCCTTATAAATACGGCGGAAGTTCAAAAAACGGAATCGACTGCTCGGCATTTACTCAGGCGGTATACGACAACGCGCTTGCCGTTCAGCTAGACAGAACAGCGAGAGATCAATACCATGAGGGAGAAGCGATTCGCGACAGAGAAAATCTGGAGTTCGGCGACCTCGTCTTTTTCAATACGCGCAGAAGAGTAAGGCCCGGACATGTAGGCATATACATAGGTGACAATCTCTTCGCTCACGCAAGCTCGCGCCACGGGGTAATCGTATCCAGTCTTGACGACCCTTATTACTCGAAAAGATTTATGGGCGGCAGGCGGATAGATAATCTTGTCGGATTCGGCAGGCTCGTAGGCTCAAGTTTAAAGTAACCTTTCTCACATACGGATTTCATAAACTGCTTTTGCGGATTCTTATACTTCCTTTTCGTAATAATTTTTTATATTTATTTATATTTTGCCGTTAATGAAGATAATCGTAAATCACTGATATGCCCAGGTACAGAATTAAAAATATAGACTGTGCGGTGTGCGCCGCCAATATCGAGAAAGAATTAAAGCGAATGGATAAGGTTAATTCGGTATCGCTTGACTTTCTTTCTTCGGTCTTAGATATCGATTCGGCTGATCTGGAAAAGATAAATCGTGCGGTAAAAAGCGTTGAACCTGAAGCGGAGGTCGAAAGAATTCAATCTCCTAAAACAGAGGAAGATTCAGAAAGGAAGGGAGAGCTTCATCGGGAGATTTTACTTATTGCGGTTGTTTCCGTTTTGCATATAACCGGTATGATATTCAGGGAAAAGCTGCAAAACACTCCGCTTAATATTGCCGAGTATGCGGTTTTTCTGAGCGCGTATTTCATAAGCGGAAGGGGAGTGCTTACAAAAGCATTTAAGAATATAATTCACGGAAGAATATTTGACGAAAATTTTCTGATGACCGTAGCAACCGGCGGAGCAATAATAATTCATCAGCTTCCCGAAGCTGTTATGGTTATGCTCTTATATAATGTGGGGGAATTTGTTCAGGGAATCGCCGTTAATCGATCTAGAAAATCGGTAAAGTCGCTTCTAGCGGTAAGGCCTGATTACGCGAACATAGAAGAGAACGGAATAATAAGGAAGACCGATCCGGAAAACGTAAACCCCGGAGATATTATTGTTGTAAAACCCGGCGAGAAGATTCCGTTGGACGGGGTGGTAACCGAAGGGATTTCATCCGCCGATACATACGCTCTCACAGGCGAACACATTCCGAGATCGATAAAAGTGAGCGAGACGGTGCTTGCGGGAATGGTCAATAAATCCGGTTTGATTAAGGTTAAAGCCGCTAAGCGTTTCACCGAGTCTTCGATCTCAAGAATAGCGGAACTAACCGAGAACGCGGCTAAACGCAAAGCGAAAACAGAAAGATTTATTACCACGTTCGCGAGATACTACACTCCGGCTGTAGTTGGAGTTGCGGCAATGATTGCCGTTGTACCGCCGCTTATTATTACTTCGGCTTCGTTCGGCGATTGGATTTACAGAGCGCTGGTAATTCTTGTAATCTCCTGTCCGTGCGCGCTGGTAATCAGCATACCTTTGGGATACTTCGGGGGAATCGGCGCCGCTTCCAGAAGAGGAATACTTGTTAAAGGCTCCGACTACCTCGACGCCTTAACAGGCCTTACTCAAATCGTGTTCGATAAAACCGGCACGCTTACAAAAGGAACCTTCAAAGTTTCGAGTGTAATTCCTAAAAACGGTTATTCGAAGGATGATATTCTCCGCCAGGCCTCGGCGGCCGAGCAGCATTCTTCTCATCCGATTGCGAAATCTATAATAGATGAATACGGCCAGAACTTCGGCGGAAGCAGTACCGCCGATTACAGAGAAATTCCGGGC
>JBJKTB010000332.1:0-6161 GCA_046703345.1 Ignavibacteriaceae bacterium | reverse complement strand
ACCGAAAAATTTGTATGCGTAACGGGAGCCGTGCGGAAACCGTCTTCTTTCTTCGCGCCGGTCGGAACAGCATTCGAAGAATTAATAAAACACGCCGGCGGAGCAAGTATTAAGGACTACGGCGTCTTTGTCGGCGGTATAATGATGGGACGCCTTACGTTCGATACAGGCGAGGTTGTTACAAAAACTACCGCGGGGCTAGTCATACTTCCCAAAGATCATTATTTAATAAAAAGAAAAAATCAGCCCGAGCAGAACTGGCACAGGATAGGTAAGTCCGCCTGCGACCAGTGCAGTTACTGCACCGAGTTTTGCCCGCGGTATCTTCTCGGTTATGAAGTCCAGCCTCACAAAGTAATGCGTTCGCTAGGATTCACAAAAACGGGAAGCGAAGTCTGGAACCAGATGGCCGAGCTGTGCTGCAGCTGCGGTTTGTGCACGCTGTACGCGTGCCCGGAGGATCTTTATCCGAAAGAGGCATGCGATAAAGCAAAGAAAGAAATGAAATCGGCCGGAATAAAATTCGTTCAGACGAAACCTGTAAAAGTGCATCCTATTAAAGAGGGAAGAAGAGTACCGTTGAAGCAGCTGATAAAAAAATTAAATCTTCAGGATTACGATGTGCCGGCTCCGTTCAATTCTGTGATGCCGGTTCCTTCATCGGTAAAGATTCTTTTAAAACAGCACATAGGCGAGAGCGCCGTTCCGTCGGTTAAAATTGGGGAGAGGGTAAAGAAGGGAACGCTGATAGCCGAAGTGCCTGCCGGCAAACTGGGCGCAAATATTCATTCTTCAATTGACGGTACGGTTACCGACGTTTCAAACGAACACATAAGAATTAAAAGATAGGAAAGGAAATGATGGAGAAGAATTCAATCGGCTTAATAGAAATGGGAAGTATCGCATCGGGAATGCAGGCCGCGGATATTATGCTGAAGACCTCGGAAGTTGAGCTGCTGCTTTCCAGAACAATCTGCTCTGGTAAATATATGACGCTGATAGGCGGCGACGTAGCAGCCGTGAATTCGGCGGTAACATCTGCGGTTGATACGATAGGATTCGGGGTGATCGATCATTTCGTAATTCCAAATGTGCACAGAACCATCTTCCCCGCGATAGCGGGCCATAACAATGTTGATATGCTGGAAGCTCTCGGCATTGTTGAGTCGTACTCAGTTGCCTCGCTGATAGAAGGTGCTGATGCGGCGGTGAAAGCCGCTAACGTAAAATTGATTGAGGTTCGGCTTGCTATGGCGTTAGGAGGTAAAGCATTCTTTACAGTTACAGGCGAGGTAGCCGCCGTAACGAGCGCCGTTGAGGCCGGTGCGAAAGTAGTCGGCGATAAAGGACTGCTAGTAAATAAAGTTGTGATAGCAAATCCTAGACAGGAACTGCTGAGCGAGATAATTTGAGTAAAGAATTATGGGAATCTTTTTAATTGACCTTTAAAATGAAAGTCAGCGGCTCAGAGGAACAAACGATTTTTTTAAGATCAATTTGAATAGATTGCTGAACCAGGAGATTTTAATAATTGTAAAAAGACTTATCCCCGGTTTGCAGCAGAGGTAAACATCTTTCCAATCCGGGTTGAATTTATTCTTGAAATTGTAGAGACCTAAATAATTGTATGCAAACTTTAATCTTCTGCCCGCGAAATTTATAAGAAATTCTTTTGAAATTTTAGGGCTGTCGTAAACTATATACGGAACCTCGCCCAGACTCCAGTTTTTATAGCCTTCCTTTTTAAGCTTACGGAAAATGTGGTATATCACCGCTTCCATAACCCCGTTGGGCGAGTTTTTCCTGCGCAGTATAAGATCGGTTTTTACATTCTCATTGTCCGCGCAGGTTATTAAGAGTCCGCCCAGCCATAATCCTTCGCGGCTCCGCATTATGAAGAGCCGGTTGGATGAAAGAAACTGATCGTTGAAAAAATATTTAAGCTGGGGCTCGTCGCCGTGTACGCACTCCGATTTAAAAGACTCAAGTGCGTATTTGTTTTCATAGGAATAAGGGATCTCTTCAACGTTTCCGTTTCTCATGCCTGTTCTTACGAGTTCCTTAAGCGATTTTTTTTCGAAATGATTAGAAGACAAATTAAGAACCGCTTCTTTTCCGAACTTCATTATTTCGAAATTTTCTTTTTTAAAATAATGAGCCATCTCTGTGTTACAGCTGCTCACTACAATAGGCATGTCGGCAAGGAAAAGTCGGTTGTAATTTTCCAGAGCGGCAAGATTGAATTGATATTGAGGGTTGTTAACCCAGATAAAATTTTTATAATTCCTTCTCGGGTTTAAGCTCCTCAAAAAATTCTTTCCGGTAGCCGAACCGAACGATCCGCTTTTCTTTAATACAAACGCCGGCAGCTTTTCATCTAAATCAAACAGAGATGATACCATATATTTCTGGGCCGCCGGACCTATAAATTCCTTAATGAACAAAATTTCTTTTTCTTAAATGATAGATATTTAGATTAATCCGCAATTCTTAAATAAATATAAATATATTTTTCGGGTGTTATCTTGAGATTGCGCACTCTATTTGTTTACGGCTTGCGTGTTAAATGGGGCAAACCTCCGAGGTTTAAAAACCTCGGAGGCTGGGGAAATTATTTCATAAGAATAAGTTTCTTTGTTTGGGTAAAGGCGCCGGATCTCAAAGTGTAGAAATAAACACCGCTTGTTAAATTAAGCTTTAAACTCTGGGCGTTCAGCGTTACTTTGTAATTTCCAGCGGC
The DNA here is from genome assembly GCA_046703345.1 of Ignavibacteriaceae bacterium. Taxonomy (GTDB): domain Bacteria; phylum Bacteroidota; class Ignavibacteria; order Ignavibacteriales; family Ignavibacteriaceae; genus FEN-1297. The sequence goes on along the minus strand of JBJKTB010000332.1, from coordinate 3,421 downwards.
TTCGTAATTATCAACCAAAGAGGCTACTTCTCTTCCGAGCATATCATAAACTTTTAAGGTTACGTATCCTGCCTTAGGAATCTGGTACTGAATAACCGTGCTAGGGTTAAACGGATTTGGATAATTTTGATCCAGTCTGAAATCGGCCGGTATTGAAGCCGATCCTTCCTGCGCAACCGAAGTAACCGAAGGATCTCGGTACTGCGCGCCGTCTATATAAACAGCACCGCTGTCGGCTCCGGCAGGGTTTTGCACAACTACAACACTGTGGAAGAGAATATCTCCGCTTCCTCCTACTTCACTCATCGGAATCTCTACGAATTTCCAGCCGGTCCAGTTAAGCGTATCCACTCTAACCGGAACATTCTGCGTCCCGTTTATATAGAACCAGTACTCGAGGTAGTTATTGCTTGCGTCGCCGAAAACCCACATGCCGAAATTATCTGTGAGCTTAGAACCTATGTCGGGTTTGCTTGCGTCGTAAGTCCTGCAAACACCACCCGTCGTACCGGTAAATACATAGGTAATTCTGCCTGAATGAGTTCCGTCCTCGGAAGTTCCGTAAACAATATCGAACTTTGACTGAGCCGTATCTACTCCAACTGTGCTGCCGCTGTAAGACGGATTCTTCCAGTTCCCGGCAGATTCAAAATTATCTATAACCGTTCCCTTTACAAAATCGCTTTTCCCGGTTCTAAATGTAACCGTGTAGCTGCTGTCTAAAGCATCGCTGTTAATGCTAAGTAATCCGGATTTGATTATAACAGAATATTCAGTGTTCTCGTCAAGATTAACAGAAGGCATAAAAGAAATTACACCTTGATCCCCTTCCTGAAAATATGTTGCATTTTTTATGGATAAAGTTTTACCGGTTGAATCCTGCAGAGAAATTTTTCCGCCCAGTGAACTTCTAACCAACGGAGTATTGAATTTTACAAGCACCAGAACGGAGGTGCTTATGTTATTCTGATTGTTTAACGGATAAGAAGAGACAACTTTAAGAGGTACGAATGACTTTGTGACGAAGCTGAAAGAATAAGTCGAATCTAATGAAGCGCCGAGTATGCTGGTTGTAAACTGATTTACCGTTACCGTGTATTTTGTTTTGGGAGACAATAGTTCGGACGGAGTAAATACAACCGTATGCGCGTGGTCTTCAAGTGAAAAAGTTCCCGGCACTGCAGGCGATATGCTGAATCCGTCGTTTAAGCTCGTGTCGCTCATCGCTATGCTGAATGTAATTTTGATCGGAGTGTTTGCCCAAACGCTGTCGGTGCTGCTTGCCGGGAAAAAAGAGACTGCCGTTGGAATTGTTGCGTCGGCTTTGATAAGGCTGAAATAATGATTCCAATCCCAGTACTTGCCGGGATCAGTATGGTTGTTGCATGATGTATTGATGTAAGGATAGTTCTGCTGCATATACTGAACCCAGTCCGGAAACTCCCACTGCCAGTGTCCGATGACATGATTTCTGTCCAAAGGTATGCCCCAGGTTTCAATCATGTGTCTGTAAAGGCCAGCTGAGGCTTTGTACATTGCTTCCGTAAAGTACGCAGGATTATTTACATAGCCTTCGTGCTCAACACCGAGCATGTAACGGTTCCAGCATGCAACATGCCACGCGGCGAACTTCTCGTGAACCATCTGCACGATATAGCCGTCCGAGCTTCTGATAATATAATGAGCGCTTGCGCTTGAGGCCGGATTTTGAAGCCATGAAAGCGAGGAGGCGAACGGGCCTTCGGTATCATGAACAACCAGGAACAGCTGGTTGAAGTTATTGTCGTTATAAAAATTCTGGCTCGGGCTCCAGAACGCGGGCGGATAATCCGATTGATCCTGCACCGACTGAACCGATCTCATTTTACTCTTAGGATTGACTTCCGGAGAAAATTGGTTCATGTTTATTTCAGAATATCTCGGAATCGAAATTCCATTTAAATCGGTGCCGTCCGACAGCACTTTAAACACATCAAACGTAAAAAACGGTCTGATGTTTTTCTGAGGTATGCCGGAGAATTCCTCGAGCACCGGTCTCCAGTTATTAAGGTTTGATCTGTCAATATTCAGGCTGTCGGCAATGGAAGACAGAAGCGCCGCAGCGGCCTGTATGTTCAGGGAGGGATTTAAAGCCACAACATCTGCGGGCTGGTTTATAAGCGCGGCGCCTTCAAGCAAAGAATGGCCGAACCAGTTGTCGTTGCGAAGCCCCATAATACCGTACAGAGGCGGCTGTTGATCCTGCCCGCGCTGCAGGTCCACATCTGTGTTGCTTGAAAAGCGCGTCTGTTCGTATGCCACGGCCTTTAAAAGCGCAGAAGGGACATTGTAAGTTAATGATGCTTTGGTGAACGCATCCAATAACATTTGCGTTGACCGGGGTGCTTTGGCGTTTTGGGCGTCAATTGAAAAAGAAACGCTCAAGAGTACAAGGATGATTATATAAAAACGGGTCATGAAAGATTTCTCCCTTAAAGATGATAAATACACCAGCAGCGGATCGGAATTTATTTGATCCGTGAATTAACAAGAGGGAAATGAGAATAAACGACTACACGTGTTTTTTTGTATGGTAATGTATTCGGCGGTTCAGAGCGGTTGTCACTTGTGATGATTCAACGACTGCCCGGCAGTTTTATTCAGTAGCTGTTTTCTATACTGATTTCCCAAAAATTCCAAGACAAATTAAGACATCTTACTTTATTAAACAATGCTATACTTATATCACCGCATACGCTCGTAGAATTATTAAAATAATTCGCAAATTCTTCCGTTGGACACGCCTAATTTATTTAAATGAGAAGGCGTCTTTGTCTATAGACAAGGAAATACAACTGTGAGTTTAAAAGATTTAAATTTAATATTTTGTTGGCAATTAAGTAATCTAATGTAGATATATTTTCCAATTCATATTTCCCATTTGAAAGATAAAGTATATATTGAAAAATCGATAAAAAAATTTCGTATTTTAGTTTTATTATACTAGTAAAATCTAGAGGATAGTAAAGCATGTTTGAGCTGTGCGTAGACGCCGATATTATTTTAAAGGAACTTGAACTGGCAAGCGCCGAGGCTCTCTTTGATCTGATTGACGACAACAGGGCGAATCTTCGGCCCTGGCTCAGTTTTGTTGACGCAACAAATATCGTTGAGGATACCGTGTTTTATATTCAGTCGGTTACAGGGCAGGATATTTATAACGGCAGGTTTGTTACCGAAATAAGGTACAAGGACGAACTGGCCGGACTCATTGATATTCATGCCGGAGATAAAATAAATAAAAAAGTAGAAATTGGTTACTGGCTGGGCGAAAAGTTCCAGGGAAAGGGAATAATGACCCGGTCTTGCCGCGCACTGGTGTCATACGCTATAAACGAGCTCGGTATGAACCGCGTTGTAATAAGGTGTGCCGAGGGAAATA
>JBJKTB010000331.1:0-5206 GCA_046703345.1 Ignavibacteriaceae bacterium | reverse complement strand
ACAAGTATATCGTCTATACAAGAGGTAACGGCGGCGGATTTGATAACGGGGCTATGTTTAATGAACCGCATGCCGTTATTACAAATTTAAAGTCAGGCGAAATATACAGTTTCAAAGTTACGGCGGTAAATAACGGCGGCGAGAGTTTTCCTTCCGAAATACTTTCGGTATGCGATATGAATAACGGAAAGAATCCCGTACTCATCATAAACGGATTTACACGGACAGCGCCGCCGGCAAATGTTGAAACAAAATCCTTCACCGGTTTTTTAAATAATTTAGACCGCGGCGTGCCGGACAAGTACAATATAAGTTTTACAGGCCGTCAATACGATTTTAATCCTTCTTCCCAATTTATAACTAACGACGCGCCTGGGCACGGCGCGAGCTATGCCGATTATGAGGGCAAAGTAATTGCCGGCAATTCTTTCGATTATCCTTTCGTTCACGGGCAGGCAGTTAAGGCTTGCGGATATTCGTTCGTCTCTACTAGCGCTGCGGCAGTTGAGGACGGATCAGTGAATATTAATAAATATAAATTTGTCGATTTGATACTCGGCGAGCAGAAAACTACAGGATGGCAGAAATCGGAAGAAGATTCCCTGAAGGGATTAAAGTATGAGACCTTTCCCGCTTCTTTACGTAACAATATAGTGGAATACTTACAATCGGGAGGAAACATCTTTGTCTCAGGCTCCTACGTAGGCAGCGATTTGTTCAGCGCGGCTCCGGCCGACAGCAGCGGTATCAGGTTCGCGCAGAATGTTTTGAAATTTAACTGGGATACCGATCATGCTTCGAAAACAGGGAAAGTATTTTCTTCCGACTCTCTCTTTATGCCGAAGTTCAACACTTTAAACTTCAATGTTTCTTTAAACGATAGCGTCTACGCAGTAAATGCGCCGGATGCTGTACTCGGTATAAACGGGAGTAAAACTATCCTGCGCTACTATGATAATAAGTTCGGTGCGGGTACTGCTTACAAAGATAAATACGGCGCTGTCGTTTTCGGTTTCCCGTTTGAAACTGTGGAAGGCGAAGAGGTACGGATTCAATTAATGAAAAATGTGTTATCGTATTTCGGAATGCTTTAGGATATTTTTAACTTTTGAATAGTTATCGCTGAATAAAATTCACTGCATATTTTCGCTTCTCTTTATAATCTCGGTAAGCGAAACAGCATTTTTCATAACCGCCGTGAAAATTGGAAAGCGTTACAAAGGAAGTTATCTCTTTTCGGTAAATTAAAGATTTAAGGAGTTCCTCATGAAAATTAATTATCACAAGATTTTTCCGTTTATAATTATTTCTCTTTCATCTTTCCTGCTTGGGGCGTTTGCGGTTTATAAAATTACAGGCAGACCGGTAACAAAAGAGGTAGTTCAAAATGCACAGAAGATAATAGGACTTCATTTCACTGACGCTCAGCAGGATTCTATGCTGTGGATACTAAACAGCAGACTCGACAGCTATATAAAGATGAGAGAGGTACCGCTTAAAAACAGTATTCCGCCAGCTTTACAGTTAAATCCTATTCCGGAAGATTTTAAAGCTCCTAAAGGAAAATCTTCTTTTAGAATGAGTGATTATTCAAAGACAAAATTACCTAAAGATATAAACGATCTCGCGTTCTATTCAGTAGGCCAGCTTTCGTATCTTATTAAAACCCGGCAAGTAACTTCGGTGCAGTTAACTAAGCTTTTTTTGGCAAGGCTGCATAAGTACGGGCCGGAGCTTCACTGTGTTATTAGTTATACCGATGATCTTGCCATGAAAGAGGCCCGTGAAGCAGATAAAGAAATAGCGGCCGGAAATTACAGAGGACCGCTTCAGGGCATTCCTTATGGCGTAAAAGATCTTCTTGCCACAAAAGGCTATAGAACAACCTGGGGAGCGGGCCCGTATAAAGATCAGATTATTGATGAAGACGCAGCGGTAATTAAAAAATTAAAAAAAGCAGGCGCCGTTCTGGCGGCTAAATTATCTATGGGTGCTCTCGCGTTCGGAGATGTTTGGTTCGGGGGACAGACGAAAAATCCCTGGGACACTACTCAGGGCTCAAGCGGATCTTCCGCCGGCCCGGCTGCTGCTGTATCAGCCGGACTGTTGCCGTTCGCAATCGGAACGGAGACTTGGGGTTCGATAGTTTCCCCATCGACAAGATGCGGCGATACGGGGCTGAGACCATCTTACGGCCGCGTCAGCCGCTACGGCGCGATGACTCTTAGCTGGTCAATGGATAAGATTGGTCCTATCTGCCGGGACGTTGAAGACTGCGGAATAGTTTTTAACGCTATTTACGGCCCGGACGGCATTGATCAGACTCTTTACAATTATCCCTTCCGTTATTCTCCGGAGATCAATCTCAAAGGTATGAGGATTGGCTATCTTGCCGAAGATTTTAACGGGAAGTATGCTTTTAAGAAAACCGATTCTCTTACTATTGAGGAAATGAGAAAATTAGGCGCCACTCTTGTCCCGATTAAACTCCCTAATCTTCCGGTTAACGATATTTCATTCCTGCTTGACGCGGAGGGAGCGGCAGCTTTTGACGATCTTACAAGAAGCGGAAGAGACTCTCTGCTTGTAAGACAGTCCGCCGGCGCGTGGCCCAACATTTTCAGAGCTTCGCGTTTTATTCCGGCAGTTGAGTATATAAACGCAAATCGTATCCGCTATCTTTTAATTCAGGATATGGAAAAAATGTTTGACGAAAATAAAATAGACGTTTACCTTGCTCCTTCGTACCAAGGTGATAATTCGCTAGTTACAAACTTAACCGGTCACCCGCTTGTTGTAGTGCCCAACGGCTTTATCAACGGCAATCATCCAACAAGCATTACTTTCGTAGGCAGATTGTTTGATGAAGGCAGAATATTGGCAGTTGCTAAAGCTTATCAGGACGCCACGGGATTTCAACTGAAGCATCCGCAGATGTTTAAATAAGAAAGTAGATTAATTGATGTGCTCCGCGGTTATTTACTCAAAAAATTTCCGCGGGGCTCACATGATCGGACTACGTAGATTCAATATAAAAAAATGGGGAGGATATGAGCAGCAATAATAATATCGGCGAAGAACCATCCGACGGAAAAATTTCATTCAGAGAAAAAATTAAAAAATTTTTTAAAGCTTTTGGAAACTGGCTTTCAAGTATTGGCTCTAAGCTGTGGCAGGGAGCCGCGATCGGGGCGCTTGCAGCACTTATTATTAATGCGTTGATACTCGGTGCGATCGCCAAAACCGGGCTGGGAACCGCGGCTGATATACTAATTGCCGCAGCCGTAATGTCCATCTTAATATTTCTCAGCTATCATCTCATCAGACTGTTATTAAAGGTTATCAAAAGCCTTCCAGAAAAGTTTATGGCAGTACTCGTCATTTCCTTCCTGATTATGTCGATTGGTCTCAAATCATCCTTCGGCGGACCTCTGCTTATTTTTATGATTGTAACGGGATCAATAATTGGATTTGCTATTCTTAGAGGAGCAGCTAAACCTTTTTCCGTCGCAATATTAATAATTATTGCCGCCGCTTACGCCTTCGTCATCGGCGAATTTATTAATGAGGGATATGATACCGCTTTAACGGTTCCGCGGAATTACTACTCCGGCAAAGTAACTGCGCTCAACGCGGCCGATCCTTCTCTTCCCGGCGAATATAAAGTGAAAACCCTCTTCTACGGAACCGGTACTGATCAAAGGCGTCCCGAGTACAATTCGCTTGTTACAATCAAAACAAATCCCGTTGACGCGACGCCCTTTCTTTCCGAAACAACGGGATTGGGAAACAGCGTCCGCGAATGGTATTGGGGTTTTAACGCTAAAAATTTTCCGCTGAACGCGCGCGTCTGGTATCCCGACGGGAATGGCCCCTTCCCCCTGGTACTTATCGTTCACGGCAATCATCAGATGGAAGAATATTCCGATCCGGGATATGAGTACCTCGGCAGACTGATGGCAAGCAGGGGATTCATCTTTGCTTCCGTCGATGAAAATTTTTTAAACGGCAACTGGATAAAAGACTTCGGCCAGTCGGAAAATTTCACCCGAGGATGGCTTCTTCTTCAGCATTTAAAATTATTCAGGGCATGGGATACCGCAAAGGGAAATCCCTTTTACGAGAAAATAGATATGAATAACATTGCGCTGATCGGCCACTCGAGAGGAGGTCAGGCTGTTGCAATTGCCGCCGCGATAAATAAATTAAAAAGGTATTACGTAGATGCAAAGATAAATTTCGATTTTAATTTTGCTATAAAAGGAATAATACAGATAGCTCCCATTGATGTTTACCAGCCATCTAACGGCAGACCGCTGGAACTGAATAATATTGATTATCTTATTCTTCAAGGCGGCTACGACGGCGACATGTTTTATTTTATGGGGGACAGGCAGTATAACCGCCTAAAATTTTCGGGAGATGATTATCATTTCAAATCTGCCGTGTATATCTACCGCGCTAACCACGGACAGTTTAATACTGTATGGGGAAGATCGGATTTCGGCGCCCCGAACAGCTGGCTGCTGAATCTGAAGCCTTTGATGAAAGGCGAAGACCAGAGACGAGCGGCTAAAATTTACATCTCCGCTTTTCTAGAAGCTTCTCTGCACGGCAGGAAAGAATATCTTCCTTTATTAAAAGATTACAGAAAGATACTTAATCTGCTGCCGGAAGATTTTTATATTTCACAATTCGAAGACTCGAGGGAAAAAACACTTGCAGACTACGAGGAAGATTTTGACGTCCTTTCAGCAACCATGCCCGGCTGCTCCATCTCCGGGGAAAATTTAAAGGTGTGGAGCGAAAACTGTCTCGTATTCAGAGACAACGGCGGCACCCTTCAGGATAATAAAGGAGTTTATCTCGGCTGGGATACAGGCGATTCGGCCTATGCAGGAAAGATTCCCCGGTATTCCTTAAGTCTTTCGGATTCTCTGTCCGAAGCGCTGAAGATTGACAAAAACGGGAAGCTTATGTTTTTCATCTGCAACAATAAAGATGATGCGGGCGACTCAACCGACATATCGATTGAGCTGACTGATAAGAATAATAATAGATCCAAAATGCCGTTAAGCAGATTCGGAAGAATTACTCCTCCGCTTAAAATTCAAAATGTAAAATGGGATTTCTTTAAGGATTTCGGAAGAGGCAAACCTTACGAGAGAGTTCTGCAGCTGTTCCGGCTCCCTCTTTCTGATTTTAC
>JBJKTB010000330.1:0-3867 GCA_046703345.1 Ignavibacteriaceae bacterium | reverse complement strand
ATTCAATGGAACAATTTATAGATTACTGGATGAGCCTTCCTCTGTTCGATTCGCAGAAACTTCTGCCTGAAGAAAAACTCGCAGCGGTAAAGAATGCAAAATTAAAAAACAGCGGAAAGGGGCTCGCAAATTCCTTAAGAGGTTTCGGCCGAGGAAAGATGACTCCGTTGTATGATAAGTTAAAAGAGATATCTTGCAAAACTCTGCTCATTACCGGCAGACTTGACCAGAATTATACTGCTATAAACTCGGGGCTTACCCGCTTATTTCCGTTTGCACAGCATCTGGTAATCGAAAATGCCGGGCATAATGTGCATCTTGAGCGTCCTGAGGAATATGCGGCAGCCGTGACCGCCTTCATAAGCGGATTATAATTTATCCAACTTTTTAATATTTTTGTTAATTATTAAATAAAAAATCGGGAACGACATGAACTTCAATTGGATAGAAGCAAAAAAATACGAAGACATTATTTATGAAAAGATGAACGGGATAGCAAAGATTACAATTAACCGGCCGGAAGTAAGAAATGCCTTCAGGCCTGAGACCGTGCTTGAGATGTACGATGCTTTCGCCGATGCGCGTGAAGATCAATCGATTGGTGTCGTTCTTTTAACCGGTAAAGGCCCGGCCGCAGACGGGAAATATGCATTCTGTTCCGGCGGCGACCAAAGAATAAGGGGCGACAAAGGATACGTAGGCAAAGACGGTGTACCGAGACTGAACGTACTCGATCTGCAGAAACTAATAAGGAGCATCCCGAAGCCGGTAATTGCTCTAGTGGCAGGCTATGCTATCGGAGGCGGACATGTTCTTCATGTTGTCTGCGACCTTACGATCGCAGCCGATAATGCGGTATTCGGCCAGACAGGCCCCAAAGTCGGCAGCTTCGACGGCGGTTTCGGCTCCAGCTATCTTGCGCGCATGGTAGGACAAAAAAGAGCAAGAGAGATTTGGTATCTCTGCCTTCAGTACAACGCTGAGGAGGCTTTTCAGATGGGACTCGTAAATAAAGTAGTTCCCGTAGAGAAGCTTGAGGAAGAAGGGGTAGCCTGGGCGAACAGAATTCTTGAGCACAGTCCTTTGGCGTTACGCTTATTGAAATCCGCTTTCAACGCAGAGCTCGACGGTCAGACAGGCATTCAGGAATTAGCCGGTAACGCTACACTTCTTTATTATATGAGCGAAGAAGCGCAAGAAGGAAAGAAAGCTTATCTAGAAAAAAGGAAACCGGAGTTTAACAAATTTCCTAAGCTTCCTTAAAGTATTTTCTTCAACACAAATGCTGTAAAGTTTGTAAAAGTAAACGAAGAGGAATAATTCATCCTCGGAGGAAACAGGATATTATAAATAGATGAATGAATTAAAGTCAAAAGATATGCCCGGCAAATTTGAAAGCTGGGTTCTGGCAGCCAGACCTAAAACTCTTCCTGCCGCAGTTGCTCCCGTTATAGTAGGTACGGGGCTGGCAATAAATAGAGGTAAATTTGTAGCTATAAATGCACTGGTTGCTCTTGCCTGCTCTCTTCTCATACAGATCGGTACAAACTATGTGAACGACCTTTATGATTTCCTTAAAGGCGCAGACAACGAAAAGCGAAAAGGACCTCTCAGAGTCTTAGCATCGGGGCTGATCACTGTTAAAGAGATGAAGGCGGGCAGCTTTTTTGTTTTCTTTACTGCCTTTGTTTTAGGACTTTACCTTGTTTATGATGCAGGAATCGCCGTATTAATTATCGGCGTACTTTCAATCCTAGCAGGCATTGCCTACACCGCCGGACCTTTCCCGCTCGCTTATAACGGACTGGGCGACCTGTTTGTTTTTATGTTCTTTGGTTTTGTCGGTACCGCCGGAACTTATTTCGTGCAGGCAAAAGATTTTTCGGAGCTTGCAGTGCTTTCATCAATTCCTGTAGGGGCTTTAATTACTAACATACTTGTTGTTAATAATTTCCGCGATATTGAAGAAGATAAAGCGGCAGGCAAAAGGACTCTCGCCGTTATCTTCGGAAGAAATTTTGCGAGGTATCAATATATTTTTTTAATCGCTGCTTCATTTATAACTCCTGCTGTGCTGTTTATATTTTTTAATTTCCAGATATGGATATTTCTTCCTTACCTTACGCTGCCGGTTGCTTACAAACTAATTGTCATGCTTTATAAATTAGACGGTACACAGCTTAACAAGACGCTCGAATTAACTGCAAAGCTTTCCGCAATTTTCGGTCTATTGTTCGCTGCCGGACTTACACTATGAAAAAAATAGAGCTGAAATATTCTTCTTACACGCTTCCGCTTTCAAAATCCATTGAAACTGCAAAAGGATTAATAAAAGAGCGGAAAGGATTTATAATTAGTCTTAACAGCGACAGCGGTAAATACGGCCTTGGTGACGCTGCTCCTTTTCCGGACTTCGGTTCCGAATCCTTTGAAGATGCTGAGAAAATTATTGAATCACTCAATCTCAAATTCAGGATTGATCTTGAGAGGATTGAGGAAACCTTAAACGAAAATCTTGCTCCTCTTAGCAAAACACCAGCTCTTCGGCACGGAATAGAGCAGGCCCTTTTAAACCTGATATGTAAAGAAAAGGGATTATCGCTTAACCAGATTGTTAATAGAAAGTCTACCCGGCAAATAAATGTAAATGCCGTATTAGGATTTCTTTCACCTGAAGATTCAGCCGCTGCCGCATCCGATGCCGTTAACTCCGGTTTTAGTACATTAAAATTAAAAGCAGGAAGAGATTCTTTTTCAGATGATCTCGAATGCATCAAAAGCATTAGATCCTCCGTAGGCAATAATATTAACCTTAGACTTGATGTAAACGGGAAATGGAGTTTTGATGAAGCGGTAAAATATTTACCTCAGATAGAAGATATGAACATAGAGTACATTGAACAGCCGGTGAGTTACATAGATGATTTTGTAAGGCTTTCCTACAAAAGTAAGATTCCTCTTGCGGCGGATGAGTCAATCAGATCTCCGGAAGATGCGGAAGAGTTTATAACAAAACAAGCGGCCGGCGTAATTATTATCAAGCCGATGATGCTCGGAGGGCTCTTCCCTTCTCTTAGAATTATTGAGAAGGCTGAAGCGGCCGGAATAAAAACAGTAGTTACATCTTCTTTCGAATCTGTAATCGGAAGATCTAACGCTGTGTTTCTGGCATCTCTTATCGGCGGGCAGACGGCGCACGGTATCGGAACAGCAAAGTATTTCGATAAAGATCTTTTTCCTGATCCTTATCCAGTTGAGAAAGGGAAAATTTCGCTTATCTCTCCCGTAAATAAGTAATTAAAACCTGCTGCAATTTTATTAATTAATTAGATGAAAATTTTCGGAATTCTTTTAAAAGGGAAGCGGCAATTCGCGCCGGACAGCCCGGCTATAATTTCAAAGGAAAGCCGTCTCAGCTACTCAGAACTCGAAGATAAAATAAATCAATATTCGGAATTTCTTACTTATGCCGGCATTATGAATGGCGACCGGTGCGCCATTCTGAGTGATAACAGCGTTGAATATGTTTTGATTGTTCTATCTTTGTGGAATATCGGCGCGGTGCCTGTTCCGCTTAATGTGCGACTGCTTGAGGAAGAGATAAAACATTTGGCGGCTTTTGCGGGATGTAAATTCATATTTATCGATGAAAGAAGAAAGAGTTTTTCCGGTCTGTCCGGCATCAAAATTCTTACTCTACCGATTAAGACAGACAAATTAAAAACATCAAAACTTGTTTCGGAAGAAGAAGAAAACGTTAACGAAACCGCAGTTATAATTTTTACTTCAGGATCTACAGGCGTTCCCAAAGGAGTAGTACTCTCATTCTCCAATCTTATAAGCAGCGCCTCCGCCGGAGATTCTTAT
>JBJKTB010000329.1:0-5908 GCA_046703345.1 Ignavibacteriaceae bacterium | reverse complement strand
CGAAATAGGAGCAATATAAGAACCTCCGTATGAAATAGTATAACCGCTGAGATTATAATTTTGACTAAAAGTTTCGGTAGTTTGCGTACCTTTACTAAATATATTCATTAGATCAGCTTTACCGTTGGTCCATTTATAATCGAATACTAATGTTCCGTTATACCTATGTTTATCGGTAGGCTTATAACTAAGATTCAAACTACCCATATTGACAGCACCGGGGTTATAATAGTTCGTCGAATTTGTTAAGAAATAACTTCCTCCGAATATATCGGCTGTTAGGTTTTGTCTTTCAATAATTCCCTGCGCCAATATCCCCAGTTTGTCATTTAGAAATCTTTTCCCGACGGTTGCGATGATTTTATAATCATGATAAGCATTCTGAAGGTTTTCATAACCGCCTTGGAGTGTTAAATGAACTTCCGGTAAATTGCCTGCAACATTTTTGGCTTCCCTTATTTGAAAATTTACTGCTCCGCCAAGAACTGCAGCATCCATATCCGGTGTTACGGTTTTATAAACTTCAATACCGCTGAGCATATTCGACGATATCATGCTTAAATCGACTGAACGATCACTCGAAGAGGAAGCAGGCATTTCTACACCGTCTATCATTACGCGATTATATTTTGGTTCCAATCCGCGTATAGCAATTTCAGAACCTTCTCCATACGACCTTACAAGAAACACTCCAGGCAATCTGCCAATTGATTCTGCTGCATTTGCATCAGGCAGTTCCTGAATTTTTGCTGCTGAAACAACATTTACTATATTATCAGAAGATAATTGTTTGTTTATAGCTTGGTTTTGTCCGCTTGCTTGAGCCGTAACAACCACGGTTTTACCGACAATTCCTACAGGACTAAGCTTAACATTTTCCTCAAGATGTTCATTTGGTTTTAACTGAATTTTAATGCTTATCGTTTTATAGCCGATATAGGAATATTTTATTGTATAAGCCCCCGGCGGGATATCACTGATATGGTACTTTCCATCCATGTTAGATGCTGCTCCCATACTCGTACCGGTAAGGATAATATTCGTGCCTATTAGAGGATCACCGGTGCTTGCATCGGTAACATTTCCGCTAATACTTGCACTTGTTTGACACCATAAATGTCTGCTGCCTAATAATAAGATCAGGATGACAAGAATAGAAGTAAATTTCATCTTGAGCATCTTACCTCCTTTTTAATTAATTCTGTATAAAAATCTTTCGGTTATAACTATGAATTTGAGTAAAGATCTAAGTCTGAATTACCGGGGAAATTTTGAATTATATCTTACGGGGAATATTATTGATTAAGTTGTGAAAAGAATTCCATACCTTCATCCCGCTTCGGCGCTATATAATTTATCGCATCCTCAACACTGTAATCATCATGAATTATTTTGTATAAGGCTGATGCTATTGCACGCGGATCATCTTGCTGAACAAAAGTGACATTTCTGCCTACCATCGCTCCGCGGACATTAGGCGCTGCTTTCATCGCGTTATGAAAATCGGAAAATGTATCGATAGGTGATTCTTTTGCTGCACCGCCTAGAAGCAAAATCGGAAGTGTTGTTGATCTGGCAGCTCTCTCGAAGTTTTCATTGTAGGAAAGTTTCAACCAAGTATATAACGACGTTTCACCCAGTGCTCCGGCTGCACCGGCATCTTTGACTAAAGTTTCTAAATCTGTTTTAAATGCATATTTCTTTTCTCTGTTTTCAACTGTTGCAGGTTCAAGAAATGCATATAATCTCAAACGACTTAACTCAGTAATTGCTTCTGCACATTGCCGTATGGTTATCAGTGAGCCGTGATCGGAAGGTTCTAATCTGTACATCAGTTTTCCCCCGTCAAGGTTAAGCTTTTTAAGACTTTGAGCAGTGAATGAACTTAAACCGTCTTCCAATTCATATAAAGACCCGGCATGCCCGCCTCTGTTCATACATCCTATGATTACTTTATCATCGAGAAAACTCTTTCCGGTTTTTTTCTTATACAAGAAATCAACTATTATTATATCTTCAATCATATCCGTAGTAGCCATAACACCGTCGAACTGTTCATCTGTTATTACACGTAATACCCGGCCTAAATATTCATAACGGTCTCCCATTCCTATCGGATCATCCCTCATTGCCGTTACTCTTCTTCCGGGATGATCTGCCGCTAATATTATCAGTTTACCGTCTTTGGTTATTTTTTCTCTCTTTTTCCTTTTTGATGCATGTTCAAATACTGCATCTATATTATCCACTCTTACATCGGTGATTTGATAAAACAATTTCTTCGGGAAAAAATCTTCTAAGTTGAATTGATAATTTGAAAGTCTGTAGCTCATGAACATTAACCTTTGTAAAAAATTATTAAATTATTTTGTTGAGAATTTATAGATAGTTGTTTGTTTATAAACATCCCCCGGTCTTAATTCTGTTGAAGGGAAAGTTTTTTCATTCGGAGAATTCGGGAAATGCTGACATTCAAGGCAAAGACCGGTGTATTTCTGATAGAATATTCCGTCTTTTCCTTTTACCGTTCCGTCAAGATTATTGCCGGAATAAAATTGTAACCCGGGCTGATCCGTGTATACTTCCATTACTCTTCCGGATTCCGGTGAATATAACTCAGCGGCTTTTCTTACTGAACCATCATAATTATTTAATACCCAATTATGATCATATCCTCCGAAATATTTCAGCTGTTCATAATCTTCATTAATGCGGGCTCCTACCGAGGTTGGGTTGTTAAAATCCATCGGAGTATTTTCAACGCTTAACAAACCTTTATTCGGAATACCCGACTGATCCGTAGGTAAATAATGTGATGCATTAATTTTTAACTGATGATTTAGTATGCTGTTTGCCGGTGATCCGGTCAGATTAAAATAAGAGTGATTAGAAAGATTGATCACCGTTGGCCGGTCGGTTTCTGCTTTATACTCAATCTTTAGTTCATTATTATCTGTCAGCGAATATATAACATCAACTTCAAGATTGCCGGGAAAGCCTTCTTCCCCGTCACAACTGAATAGTGTAAGACTTAAACTAGTGCCTTCCTCATGATCAATAATTCCCGTCTTCCAAAATTTCTTATCAAATCCTACTGCACCTCCGTGAAGCATATTTCCGTTTCTGTTCCGCGTTAATTGGTATTGCTTTCCGTCGAGACTAAATCGTCCGCCGGCTATCCGGTTTGCATATCTCCCTAAAGTTGCTCCGAAATAAAAGCGTCCTCCTATATAATTTAACAGATCATCATGCCTTAACAGTACTTCTTCTATTTTTCCGTTTCTGTCCGGAGCCTTTATGCTTGCGATTGCTGCTCCGTAATTTAATATCTTAACACTCATTCCGTTTTTATTGGTCAGTAAAAATGAAACGAGATTGTTCCCGAGATGATTTGTAATTATTTGCTGTCTGTCTTCAACTAAATTTGATTGCTTATTTAGATTATATTTTTCGGTCAATTTGCTTTCCTTATCGAGACTTGTTTTTCAAAATTTGTTGTAGTATTGAAAGATTATTATATGGTTATTTGCGACTGTTTAATTCTACGGCCTTCAAGTTTTGCAAAACTAATTAGCTCCTTACCTATAAGCGGCCGGCAGTATTGCAGAAAGTCATCCGTTACATAATTACCTTTTGTATTCATAAAATTTGCCG
Source organism: Ignavibacteriaceae bacterium (assembly GCA_046703345.1). Taxonomy (GTDB): domain Bacteria; phylum Bacteroidota; class Ignavibacteria; order Ignavibacteriales; family Ignavibacteriaceae; genus FEN-1297. Next base: position 2,254 of record JBJKTB010000329.1, on the reverse strand, counting down.
GAAGTAATTTCTCCGATATCGCAACTTTCTCAAGTTCTGCTTCACCGGTTCGGCAGCGGTAAGTTTTTCCTTCTTCTCTTTTAAGAGTTATCATCACTCCGCTCTTTCCTTCTACTGCGTATTGCGCTGCCGCTTTTCCGGCCAGATATGCCTCGCTCTGGTCGACCTTTGAGACATACTCTATTCCCGTTCTTGCTGCAAGTCCCGGTTTTTCACTTCTTGCCCTCAGTTTTAAGTTTTGAGATATTTTCTCTGCCAGAAATGAAGCCGCTCCTCCGGGCAAACCTCTCCCGAATCCGTCTTTCGAAGCTTCCGCTTTCACTCCGCCTAAATACTCTCCGCTTTCATCCTTTAAGCCTTCGCTTACTACTATTACTGCCCGGCCTATTTTTCTATATACTTTTTCTACTTCCGTTAAAAATGAATCAAGATTAAACAGCTTCTCCGGAGTGTATATTAAATTCGGTGCATCATCTTCTTTTTCCTTTGCAAGCGATGCAGCTGCGGCAAGCCACCCGGCATTTCTTCCCAATGTTTCTATTACCGATACCGGTGTCGGCAGCGATTCTATATCCATTCCTATTTCGCGCGTAACCGATGCAACATACCTCGCCGCACTGCCGTATCCCGGGCAATGATCAGTATATGCCAGATCGTTATCCACTGTTTTGGGTATGCCGATTACCGTTAGTTCATATTTTTCTCTTTTAGCCAGCTCATCTACTTTATGAGCCGTGTGCATCGAGCCGTTGCCGCCTATGTACAGAAAATAACGAACTTCATATCTTTTGAATACATCCAGAATGCGCACGTAATCTTCCTCTTCCATTTTCCTTCTGCATGAGCCTAGCGCTGCACCCGGCGCATTGTATATCTGCTTAAGTTTAGACGTGCTTTCTTTTCCCAGATCAATCAGATTTTCGCCTATTATTCCGTCTATACTTTGTACTGCGCCTATAATATCCTTGATCTCATTGCCTTGATGAAGTTTCGCTTCCTCTATAACTCCAACCAGACTGCAATTGATCACGGCCGTCGGTCCGCCGCCTTGTGCCACTAACAAATTACCGCCCGCCATTTATACAAGCCTTTCGGATAACTTGCGGGGCTTTTGCAGATAATCTTTATATTCAAGCGCTTCCATTACGTTTATATCCAGCCATGCACACATCTCGTTTACATCATCGGTTATATCTTGGTCTACATAAGCTAAGTGATGAGGTACGGCATTAACCAGAAGAGTATTCATAAAATCATTACTTGTTACATCTTTACCGTTTACCTTTAGTTTATCCATCCATGCGCTGCACCCTTTATAGACCGGTGAGGCCTTATCGTTAAACTCTCCGCTTATCAGAAATGCGCTTGAATCACTCTCTAAAAATCTTAATCCGGTAACAGCCCTCGGTTTCATCTTTCCTTCTCGTACTACCCCGGTTGTATCACGGTTAAAATGATTTGCCAGCTTAAATCCGGAATCGTCAAACCAGCTTTTCGGGATATTTCCGCAGTGCCAAATATATATTGAATCGCTTTTCTTATCCCATGCCGATAAGTCCATCAGTACCGTTTCCCTTCCGCTGAGATATTTTAGTGCGAGCATTGATATTGCCCCCAGAACATCGGTCTCTGTTGCCGCTACGGTTTCCGTCTGATTCAGTCTGCCTATCGTTGAGCAGACCATCAGTCCGATTTTTCCCGGTACTTCCGGCCAGCATCTGAACGTTATTGCAGTTCCGCCGTGATCCGAGATAATCTTCTGAAATGCTATCTCTGCTTGTGCCGCTTTTGTTACCGCTTCCGGCGATACCTCAATTCCGCTGCTCTCCGATTTGATCTCATCTACCTTTGCCGGCACGAGTCTGTGGTTCATAGCTGCTTCAAACTCATTATAAAACTCGGTCAGCGCTATCCTTTCTATTTTTACTCCGAAAAGTTCTTTCAGTTTTTCTTCGTCGAATTTTACATCGTGATATCCCGGTACTGTCTCGCCGATCATCAGTATTTTGGACTGCTTCAATTTCTTGATTGCACTCAGTGCTTTTATTGTTATATCAAACCGTCTTGAGAATTCTTCCGTCTCTGCGTTTCCGTAAAACCATTTTACCGGTTTGTCGTAATCTCCGCTGTATCTGCCGGCTATACTCATATACAAATTTGTGGCGCAGAATGAATTCAAGGGAAGTGGTCCGCTGTCGGTTGTCTCCTCCACCGCCCACACGGCAAGCTTGGCCGTGGTTGAAAAGAAAGGAAG
>JBJKTB010000328.1:0-7465 GCA_046703345.1 Ignavibacteriaceae bacterium | reverse complement strand
GTTAAGCGTAGAGAACAAAGGGAAGGCAATCAGCGGCGCTCAATCGGCAGATGCAGAATCACCTTTGAACTTAGAACAAGAAAAAAAATCCGGAAACGGCATGGGACTGCTAATAATAAACGAAATAAACCACTTATACGATAATATCATGACGGTAGAACGCGGCAGCGATTCTGTCACCAGATTTTCAGTACTAATCAAAATTAATATAATGGATAAAGGAGCACATGAATGAAAAGGATCCAGGATCTAAAGTTGGGGGTTAAACTGATTTCAAGCTTTGCAATTATGGCGATAATAGCCGGCGTAATCGGATACATAGGCATAAGCGATTTGAATATTGTAGCCGGAAACGCAGCCAATATGTATAACGTTCAAACAATACCGCTTTCTATTGCAGCCGATATGGCAGAAACCTACAACGAACTGAGATTGACCACAAGGGATATGGTGCTCGCTGAGGATTCGTCGGAAATAGCAAGTTATGTAAAAAAGAACGCCGAGCTGAGGAGCAGGATAGACACTTTAAGCTTTGAGTTTGAAAAAACCATTGAGAGCGATGCGATGCGCAGCCTTTACAACGAGATGAGAGCATCTGATGATCAGGTTGAAAAAGTATCGGCGCACCTTATAGATTTAGCCAAATCAGGCCGGGATAAAGAAGCATTCGCATATCTGAAAGGAGATATGAGTAATGCTTCGCAGCGGGAAAAAAACGCGATAGACGCGCTTGAGAAAGCAAAATTAAAAAATGCCGGTATAGCTGATACGCAAAATGACCAGATATCAGCAAGCTCCAGCCGCACAATGATAATAATAGTGATATTAGGTGTTATCGTAGCGATAGGATTCGGGCTTTTTATATCCAATCTTATTAAAAAGCCGGTGGCCAAAGTACTCAGCATGGCTGAGGAATTAAAAAAGGGTCACGTTAAGGCCAGGTCAAATGTAGATTCGAAAGATGAAATAGGCGTAATGGCAAGAACACTTGACGAGATGGCAAAGCAGCTCGATGATTTTGCGGGAGCAATGTATCGGATTGCCGAAGGCGATACGAGCGTAGAATCTAAACAATCCGATGAGAAAGACGAACTGGCGCCTGCGCTGAATAAGATATCGGCAACCATGCGCGAATTGATCTCTGAAACAGGTCTGCTTGCTAAAGCCGGTGTAGAGGGCAAGCTTGACATTCGCGGCAACGCGGGAAAATTCAAAGGCGGTTATAAAGAACTGATTGAAGGCTTCAACAAGACGATGGACTCAATTATTCTTCCTGTAAACGAAGGGCGGGGCATATTAGAGAATATGGCTGCTGGCGATCTTACGGTTAGGATGAAAGGCGAGTATAAAGGCGATCATCAAATACTTAAAGACAGCGTAAATAAACTCGGAGATTCGATGCAGCGTGCGCTGGGTGAAGTTGCGGAGGCGGTTGAGGCAACCGCGAGCGCAAGCTCACAGATCTCATCTAGTACTGAAGAGATGGCGGCGGGCATGCAGGAACAAAGCTCGCAGACATCGGAAGTCGCTTCGGCGGTGGAGCAGATGACAAAAACCATCATAGATACCACTAAGAACGCAGGCATGGCTACCGAGAATGCCAAACAGGCGGGCGAGATAGCAAAAGAAGGCGGTAACGTGGTAAGCAATACAGTTGAGGGAATGGTAAGGATAGCTAATGTTGTGAGAAAATCATCCGACACAATTAAACAGCTCGGCGACAGCAGCAACCAGATAGGCGAGATAATACAGGTAATAGACGATATAGCCGATCAGACCAATCTGCTGGCGTTGAACGCGGCCATTGAAGCGGCCAGAGCGGGAGAACAGGGGCGGGGATTCGCGGTTGTGGCAGACGAAGTTCGCAAGCTGGCCGAAAGGACAACCAAAGCGACAAAAGAAATTGCGGTAATGATAAAGCAGATACAGAAAGATACCGATGAAGCGGTGAATTCAATTAACGAAGGAAACGAAGAAGTTGAAAAAGGAAAGGAACTTGCGACTAAAGCCGGAGAATCGCTGAATGAGATAATTACCGCTACCGATAAAGTGCTTGATGTTGTGAACATGGTTGCTTCGGCGAGCGAAGAACAGTCGTCTGCGGCCGAACAGATCAGCCGCAACATAGAAGGCATAAGCAGCGTTACTCAGCAGTCTGCCGCAGGCACGCAGCAGGTAGCCAGAGCGGCCGAAGATCTGAACAGATTGACATCTAATCTGCAGAATCTGGTAGGGCAATTTAAAATAAGTGATACCGGAGGTCAGAGTAAAAGCAACAGGTACTCAGTAAGACAAAACGGTAAATTGATCGAAGCATAGTAAATGAACATGAAATTAACTTCATAACTCACACTGCAAAACGCCTGCCCTGTTCAATAACAGACGGGGCAGGCGCTTCTCTATTAAAAATGCTGAGTTTTGATAATTGATGAAAATTTAAATTTATTTGGGGTAAAAATGAATATTGAAGAAAATAAAAAAAATAATATTGACGAGCTTCTTCAGCTTGTCAGTTTTAAGATAGGCAGCGAGGAATTCGGTATTGATATTCTAAGAGTTCAGGAGATCAACCGGATGCTGAAGGTAACTAAAGTGCCGAACTCACCTGAATATGTGGACGGGGTAGTGAACCTGCGCGGAAGGATAATACCGGTAGTTGATCTAAGGAGCAGAATGCTTATGCCGAGAAAAGAATACGACAAAAGCACGAGAATCATAGTAGTAGAATTGAACTCGAATACAATCGGATTTGTTGTAGACGAAGTAAACGAAGTATTAAGGATACCGAAGTCGATTACGGAGGAACCGCCGAGTATGGTTTCAGGCATTAATACGGATTTTATAACCGCAGTAGGAAAATTGGAAGACCGTATATTAATTCTTCTTGATCTTGAAAAGCTGGTAGACGTCTCGGAAGTAAATCTCGCAGAGGCTGAATCAGTGTAATAAAAATTAAAATAATCGATAATGTAAGTATGAGTAACGTCAGGGAAAATGAAATTGAGAAAGATTATTATTATCACGCTCTGCGCATTCGCGTTTACCTACGGGCAGTATACAGATAACAATACCGCAGCAGAAAAGACAAATTCCTCCGCGGAATCATCAGCGCGTGTTACTAAACCGGATAACGAAAATCTTCTGAAAGAAGATAAAAACGACATCTTCAGCCGGAATTCACTTACTGATAATTTGTGGGGATTCGGTAATGATTTATCAGACTACGGAATTAATCTGAATTCAGAGTATACAAGTGATGCATTCTCGGTGTTAAGCGGCGGAATTCAAAAAGCCGGGAATTATATGGATAATTTAGACTTAAGATTAACTTTCGACTTAGGCAAAATTACCGGTCTGGATGATATTACGCTTTTTATTTACGGACTAGGAGACCGCGGAGGGCGACTGAGCGAAATGACCGGAGCGGCACAGGGAATAAGTAATATAGAGGCTCCCGGCGCGTTTAAACTTTATCAGTTGTGGATAGAGAAGGGATTTTTTAATGACAAATTATCCTTTTTATTCGGATTATTCGATCTTAACTCTGAATTCGATTCTAAAGAATCGGCCGGATTATTTATTAATCCTTCTCACGGAATAGGTCCCGATTTCTCACAGGCGGGCGCTAACGGTCCCTCCATATTCCCCACAGCGTCTTTAGCATTCAGAGTTAAATATCGCCCGGCAGAGAATATTATTATACATGCCGCCGCATTTGACGGAGTGGCCGGCGATCCGGATAACCCTAAGGCATTTAAATTCTTTCCGAGTAAAAATGACGGAGCATTATTAACAAGCGAAATAGATTACGTTACAGGCGAAGATAGTTTCGGAGCAGGCTATCAGAAATTCGGAGCAGGGGGCTGGTATTATACTTCAAAGTTTCAGGATCTAACATTAACCGACGGGAGCGGCAATCCTCTGATTCGGCAGGGTAATTACGGCGTGTATGCTTTCGGCGAGAAATTTATTTATTCCGAAGAGGGCGATGATTCTCAGGGGGCGGCGGTATTTTTAAGAGCCGGATTGGCCGACGGCAATGTGACCCAATTTGATTTCTATCTGGGCGGCGGAATAACCTATACCGGCTTGATACCCGGCAGGGACGAAGATGTAGCCGGTATCGCATTCGCTTCTGCCCATAACAGCTTAAAATACAGAGAACTATGCGGAATTGAGGGACTAAGCTTGAATCCCCTTGAAACAGATATTGAAGTCACTTACCAATTTCAATTAAGCGGATTCTTTTCAATTCAGCCTGACGTTCAATATGTTTTTAATCCGGCTGACAATAACGTGAACAATTACGCGTTTCTTGCGGGCGTAAGATTTAAAATTACACTGTAGTTTATAATACGGCTTAAAGCTTTTTTCAGCTATTATTTGGGTAATTAAACTCAGACTCCTTTTATCATCCGGCCTTTAGGGAACGGTACATTCTTTCTTATTTTTACAAAAATTTACGGACATTAACTACGCGGCAGACTCTGGTTCTAGAAAATGACGAAACGGAGTATGATTCCGGTGCAAGCTTGCACCGCTTGAGGTCCAAGCTTGCACCTCCGGGATACTCCGGTTCATTAAAATGACAAAACGGAGTATGATTCCGGTTCAAGCTTGCACCGCCTGAGGTCCAAGCTTGCACCGCTTGAGGACCAAGTTTGCACCTCCAGGATACTCCGGTTCATTAAAATGACAAAACGGAGTATGATTCCGGTTCAAGCTTGCACCGCCTGAGGTCCAAGTTTGCACCTCCGGGATACTCCGGTTCATTAAAATGACAAAACGGAGCATGATTCCGGTTCAAGCTTGCACCGCCTGAGGTCAAAATTTGCGCCTCAAGGGTACTCCGGATCTAGAAAATGACTCTACGGAGTATGATTTTGATCCTGGCTTTCATCTTGCGGGAGAAAATGAATGAATACTAAGCCGCAAATTCATGGGAGATAAAACTTCGTTCTTAAATAACGGCGAGTGCTTAAGGTAAATTCCGATTATTCTGCCTTCTAGTGAGTATCTCTTCCGGGCAGTTAAAAATTACTTTCTCAATTTTGACTTTTCAATATATTTTAATAGGTTATTGCAGCTTTTATTTACACTAATTAACGGGGAGAGGCCGACTTAGACCTTTCAATTAACCAGGGTGAAAAACAGATTTTAACAAGAGACGCGCACATTAGAATATGAAATATTCTTATGTAAAAGCGCTCTTATAAAAACAAATCTTAAGCGTTTACTATTGAATAAAAAATTGTAGATCACAATAGCTTATGGCGTCTAAAAAATTTTTTACCGATAAAGGAATCCAAGTCCCAGCCGAGCCGGCCCGGAAAGCAGGATTATATATCTATATCCAGGCGATATTTATATTACTAATTTCAGTTAACATTTATTCCCAGCATAATCCGCGGAAATTCGGTCATCTTTCCATAAGCAACGGTCTATCACAGAGTGTTGTAACCAGCATATTCAGGGATAATGAAGGTTTTATGTGGTTCGGAACTCAGGACGGATTAAACCAGTATGACGGTTACAGCTTTACAGTTTATAAATCTATTCCTTTTGATACAAACTCATTATCGAACAACTGGGTGCAGGCTATATCTGAGGACGGCGATAGGAATTTGTGGATAGGCACATACAGCGGCGGGCTATTTAAATTCGACAAGTCCAACAGGTCGTTTAAGCAGTACGAGCATAAGAAGAATGATTTAAATTCGATATCCGACAACAGAATTTGGACGATTATACCCGATAACGGCACACTGTGGATCGGTACTTCATCGGGGCTGGATAAGTTTGATCTGCGAACGCATACAATTACGCATAAGTACGGAAAGTCTAAAAATTCCGCCGTAAACTGTATATATAAGGATGGTGACGATAATTTATGGCTTGGCACCTGGGGTGACGGCCTCATTAAATATGATAAGCAAAACGATTCATTTAAAAGATATTCTTTGGATGAGAACGGCAGGGAAGAGTCAGGCAACCGATTTATCAAGGCTGTGATAGCAGATTCGGGCAGTCTTCTTTTAGGCACAAGCAGAGGTTTATTACGCTTCAACAAAATAAGCGGTGAGTTTAAGCATATTCAGCTTTATGAATCTGATTTAACCGCTTCAAACGTTCCTACAGTAATGTCCTTATTGAGAGATACTGAAGGGAATCTATGGGCAGGGACTCATCACCACGGATTATTTGTACTGAAAGCCGGCAGTAAGAAATTCACTCGTTATATTAACAACCCGGAAGAACCGGAAAGTTTAAGCGATAATTGGATTTCTTCAATCTATGAAGATCCTGAAGGGATGGTTTGGATCGGTACAGGCAAGGGGATAGACAAAAATTCTCCTTACGCGCAGTATTTCACTCATTACCAAAATATTCCCAGAAATCCCATGAGTCTCAGTGCGAACGAAGTGAACTCGCTTTATGAAGATAAGGACAAGACTGTCTGGGCAGCCACATGGGGCGGGGGCCTGGATGAATTTAATCCTCAATCCGGTATTTTCAGATCTTACAGGCAGGGTGCTTCAAAAGAATTGTCAATTCCAAGTGATATAGTTTGGGCTGTAGCTGAAGCCGAAAACGGAAAGCTGTGGATAGGTACATACTCAGGAATAATAATATTCGATAAAAAGAACAAAAAATTTGAAAACCCTCCCTATAAAATAAAAAACCTCTTAAATAATAATATTTCATCGATCGCGGCAGATAAGAGCGGCAATTTTTGGGTGGGTACTTGGGGAGGAGGCCTTTACAGATATAATCCTAAGAATGATGAACTTAAACGATTTTCTTCAGGTATGCCAGGGTCTGCTAGTTTAAGCGACGATATAATTACATCGCTATATTTTGACCGTGATAATAATTTATGGGTAGGAACCAATGCGGGAGGATTAAATTATTACGACAGCAAGAAGGGGAATTTTATAAATTACAAATACAATCCGCAGATTGCCGGCTCAATCAGCAGCAACTGTATCTCATCTATTTTAGAGGATAGAGAAGGTAATTATTGGATAGGAACCTGGGGAGGAGGGCTGAATTTATTTGACCGCAAAAAAAATATTTTTATACATTATACAGAGCGTGAAGGATTGGCAAACAATATAGTTCACGGAATTCTTCAGGACGATAAGGGAAATCTGTGGATAAGCACGAGCGACGGAATTTCCAGATTCAATTTCAGCCAGCGGAACTTCATTAATTACGATAACAACGACGGACTCGGGAACAGTCAATTCAGCCAAGGCTACATAATTTGCAGCGACGGAAGAATAATGTTCGGGGGTACAAACGGAATTACGGCGTTTTACCCTGACAGCATAAAACTGGATATACATGAGCCAAATACCGTAATAACCGCATTTGATGTTTTTAACAAAGAGGTAAGTTTTTACAGAAAGCTTAAGAAGGTTCCGGAAGTAAAGCTTGATTATTTTGAGCACGACTTTTCAAT
>JBJKTB010000327.1:0-4863 GCA_046703345.1 Ignavibacteriaceae bacterium | reverse complement strand
GTTTCAAATAAAGAAAGAAAAGAAAGATCTATAGCGGCTTTAAAGAAGGTAGGGCTTGAGGAAAGAATTTATCACTACCCGAATCAGCTGTCGGGCGGGCAGCAGCAGCGTGTGGCTATAGCAAGGGCGCTGGTAAATAATCCCTCGATAGTTCTGGCAGACGAGCCGACAGGAAATCTCGACAGCCGTACGAGCGTTGAGGTAATGGAAGTTTTTCAGAAACTTAATGAGCAGGGCATAACCGTAATTCTTGTAACTCACGAACCCGACATTGCTTCGTTTGCTAAAAGACATGTGGTATTCCGAGACGGAAAAATAAGATCCGATAAAATTAATGCTAATCCGAGAATTGCATCGGAAGTTTTAAAAACCATCCCTGCAATTGATGAGGAGGAAGAGTTATGAAAATCTTAAATATCCTTATCGCAGCATTCCGCGCTCTTCAGCGAAACAAGATGCGTTCGTTTTTAACCATGCTCGGCATCATCATAGGCGTTGGCGCGGTAATAACAATGCTTGCCATCGGCCAGGGTGCGGAGTATTCCGTCAAGCAGCAGATCGCCTCTCTCGGAACTAATGTTCTAATAATCTTTCCCGGATCCCAGTCCCAGGGCGGTCTTCGGGTCGGAGCGGGTTCGATGACAACTTTAACGGAAGATGACGCGACGGCAATTAGAACCGAATGTCCGGCTGTCGCTTATGTTTCTCCGGGCACAAGGGCAGGCGGACAGGTAATTGCAGGAAATTTAAACTGGTTTACAGGCGTTGAAGGTGTCGGAGTGGATTACGCTCAAATTAGAGAATGGAACGTACAGTACGGCGACTTTTTCTCGGATCAGGATATTAAAGGCGCGGCAAAAGTATGTATACTCGGAAGAACTGTAGCTGACAATTTGTTCCCAGATGCTGATCCAGTGGGCCAAAATATTCGAATAAGAAATGTGCCGTTTAAAGTTGTCGGTGTTCTTACTAAGAAAGGGCAGAATGCCATGGGACAGGACCAGGACGATATTATCCTTGCGCCCTATACAACAGTATTGGCTAGGCTTTCTCATTATCCGTATCTGAGGCAGATACTAGTTTCGGCAACCAGTTCTAAGACAATAGCAACAGCGCAGAAGCAAATAACCGAGCTTTTACGCATGCGTCACAAAATTGCTCGTTACGAAGGGGATGATTTTACGATACGCAATCAATCCGATCTTGCGAACGCCGCTACCGCAACTTCGCAAATACTTACAATCCTTCTTGCAAGTATAGCGTCCGTATCTCTTCTTGTAGGCGGTATCGGCATTATGAATATAATGCTTGTTTCAGTTACCGAAAGGACAAGAGAAATTGGCATCAGAATGTCTGTGGGCGCGCGGGGAAAGGATATACTTACTCAATTTCTTATCGAAGCTCTAGTGCTCAGTCTTCTCGGCGGTATCATCGGTATAATTCTAGGAGTAACCGGATCTAAAGTTATTTCGAGCATTGCTGAATGGCCCACATTCATTACTGCGTTTTCAATTTTACTTTCATTCGGCTTTTCGATCCTAGTAGGATTATTTTTCGGATTTTATCCTGCGAGGAAGGCCGCTCTTTTAAATCCAATTGATGCACTTCGGTATGAATGAGAGAAGGCCGGGGTATTAAAGTATAAGGTATATTGTTTTGAACTTTTTAGACAATATACCTTATACATTGAATGCGTTGTTACGGTACCGGCAGACTACCACTTCTTATAATGAATACGGGATTTGTTGAACCTGTCTTCTGTTGCTGCTTCTTCATCCGGGAAACCGATTGATATTATAGAGACGGGCACAATATTCTCCGGAATTCCGTAATACTCACGAATCCCTTTTATAGTATCCTTGTTCGGATAAGCGCTTACCCAAACGGCGCCCATGCCGAGCGCATGCACCGCGAGCAGCGCGTTTTGAGTAGCGGCCGAGCAGTCCTGCACAAGATAGTCTATATTCTGTTCGAGCTTAAGATCCCCGCATACTATAATTGCCGCCGCGGCCTGCTGCATCATTTCCGCATGAGGATTAATTTTAAATATTTGATCTATATCGGCACGCTCTTCGGCAACAATAAAATGCCACGGCTGGTAATTCATCGCCGAAGGCGCGTACATTGCCGCTTTTAAAATCTCCGATATTTTTTCATGAGGTATTTTTTCAGATGTGTATTTGCGAATGCTTCTTCGATTAATAAGAGCTTCAAAAGTTTCCATAATTCATCCCCGTAATTTGATTAATTGACAATTCAAATTTAATCAAACTCATGCTTAATGCCCATAATTATCGGCAAGCCTCGTTTAATAACGCGGAAGCTGAATAAAAGTTAAAGTCTGGTTATTTTATTGCTAGGCGGATGAATAGTAATTTATTATTCTTTCACAACCGGATTTCTTAGCTCGCCGATTCCCTTTACCCATGTAGTCACAACATCGCCGTGTTTAAGATAGACGGGAGGCGTGCGGCTGAAACCGACTCCCTCGGGTGTGCCGGTGGCAATTATATCTCCCGGATAAAATGTAAATGATTTTGACAGAATTGAAATTAATTCGGCCACGGAGAAAATCATATCTTTTGTATTCCCGTTTTGATAGCCGATGCCGTTAACTTCACAGCCAAGCTGTAAATTTTGAGGGTCGGCAATCTCATCGCTAGTTATTATAAAAGGCCCCATCGGGCAGAAAGTATCAAGCGATTTCCCTCTTACCCACTGCGATTCCGAGAACTGAATATCCCTGGCGGAAATATCGTTTATCACCGTATAACCGAATACATAGTCTAACGCATTCTCCGGCCGCACATTCTTTGCGGTTTTCCCGATTATAACTCCAAGTTCCGCTTCGAAATCAACCTTGGAAGTTATCTCATCCGGTATGATGATCGGATCTGCCGGGCCGGTTATAGAGCCGGGAAATTTAGCGAAGATAAGAGGAGCAGACGGTATTTCCATCTTAGATTCTTTGGCGTGATTGGAATAGTTTAAACCGACCGCTACTATTTTAGAAGGATTCTTTATCGGCGCTGAGAAAGCTTCAGCTTCAGATAATTTTTTTGCTGGAAGAGATTCGCATGCTTTTAAAATTTCTTTTCTTACCGCATCTTCGGTTTTTATGAAGTCTATCATTTCGCCGTCGTAACCGGCATCGGAAAGATTTATCGCTCCCTTTGAAGTAAATAAAACTAAGTTGTTTTCTTTTAATACCGCTAAACGCATTTTACAGCCTGTCTCCTATACTGCTTATAATATCTTTCAGATTTCAGAATGCACCGCTGCCCGAGTTTTTATATTCAATCAATCCGCCTCCGTTAAGCGAAATCCATATATTGCCGTACTTGTCTTCAGCGAAGCCGGTTGCTTCATCCAGGTGTAATCCGATAGTTTCTTTATCAAGATAAGCCTTTTGAGAATTATTTTCGATGATATATATACCCGTATTTGTTCCCACCCAAATTCTGCCTTTGCTGTCGGCAAAGATGGCAAATATAGTTGAACATGAGGGTGAAAAGTATATAGTGTGAAAAGCAGAGCCGTCAAAATATGAAACTGATCCGGCCTGCAAACCGCCCCCGCTGCAGCCGATCCAAACCGTTCCGTCTTCCGCAACGGTAATAGCGGCTACGTTATTCGTCGGGAGGCTGCTGTTAAGCCTGTTATACGATTTCCATCCGAACCCGTTGTTAGTAATTATACCTCCGTGCGCCGTTCCTACCCAAATCACGTTCTGAGTTGCTGATGCGATGGAAGTGATCCAGTTATCGGGAATTTCTCCTGTCGATTTGTTATAGGGCACCCAATATCTTACTCCTTCGTGCCTGTCAATATAAGTTTTAACGAGTCCGCCGTTTTGGGTGCCAATCCACGTGTTGTCTATCTGATCGAATCCTATCGCCCGGATATCGAAATCGGGAAGATCTGAACTACCTCCTATCATAGTAAAGTAGATTGCCGGTCCTTTGGGGGTTCCCAGCCACATTACCCCAGTATTATCAAATGCTATACAATTAATGTCGTTATCTGTAAGCTGAGAATTATTGCTTGTGTAGTCATTCCATATATTACCGTCGAAGCTTATTACGCCATAACCATAGGAGCCCATCCACAGTGTGTTATTTTTATCTATGTTGATGCATGTTAAATTGTTTGTAGGTATCAAAGAATTTCGAACCGTATAATCACGCCAAACTGCAGTATCCAGAAGAGTGAGCGACACCGCGGAAGTAGAATCGCTCCTAACGGTTACAAAAACACTGTCGTCGCGTCTGCCTTCCGCGTGAAAGCGCACCCAGTAATATCCGGGAAATTGATTGTAAACAGTTGCAGGCGTTCTTCTCCCGATATCCTTTCCGTTCAAAAAAATCTGCGCATTTGGCGGATTGCTTTCGCATAAAATACTTCCAAGCATAGCTGGGTTTTGATAATAGTCTATATAAATAGAGTCTTTTTTCCCTTCGACAACATTAGCCATCACCGAAGTATCTCTATAAAGCTCTCTTTTAAGAGTTACTTCATATTGTCCGGTCGCTAGCCAGGTCAGGCTGTCAGGCGTTGCTCTTCTTCGTTCATTACCGTTAAGATAAATCTTAAAACCTTTAGGATAAGAATCTATAAACAGGTATCCGTTTGGCGGCGGCGAATCAGGCGGCGAAACCGACACTTCTTTGTTGCATGACATCAGAGCAAGAACGGTTATGACTAATGCGGCTAATATTGGGATAAAAATTTTCACCTTACGTATTTCGGAGAAATTGACCATAATAGAATTAATTATTTCTTGTTTGCGAAATATTCGATAATCCCGCCACCGTCGGTAGATATCCAAATATTTCCCCGTGAATCAATAGCCACACCGGTTGT
>JBJKTB010000326.1:0-4019 GCA_046703345.1 Ignavibacteriaceae bacterium | reverse complement strand
GCGCCAAGGCTCATTCCTTTTCGCTGGTCGATATCCGTCGATTTAGCTGTAAGAAATATGAATGGAATTTTTTCAAGAAAAGTCTTGCTCTGAAAATGCCTTAACAGTTCGTATCCGTCCATCTCTGGCATCATTATATCGGAAACTACCAGATCAGGAATATTCTTTATGCAGACATTAATTGCGGCTTTTCCGTTCTCCGCGCTCATTACGCTGAATCCGGCTTCGCATAATATCTCAGCTATATCCGTCCTTAAATCATTCTCATCTTCCACAACTAAAATAGTTTCTCTCATTATTTATCCGCCGGCTTTTTAGCTTTATTCGGTATGCGCTTTTTCTTTTGAGACTTTAGGGAACTCGATTCGCATTGTGGTTCCTCCCTTCGGCTTGCTGTTTACTGATATTGTCCCTTTGTTCATTTCTATAAACTCTTTACATATTATCAGTCCTAACCCTGTACCTATTTCCTTCTTAGTACCTGGCCTCACTACTTTTGTATCGATTCTGAATAAATTAGCTCTCACTTCTTCATCCATACCTACACCGGTATCCTTTATGTGTATTATAACTTTTTCGTCTTTATCCTCTGCGGTTATCGATACCCTGCCTCCGGGCCTTGTAAACTTGATGGAGTTCGATACAAGGTTTCGGATTACTGTCTCAATCATATTCCTGTCAGCGGTTATTTCTATTTCCCGGTTGCAGTCAGTATCCAGTTCTATACGCTTTATTCCTGCCACCATTCTCTCGGTTTCAAAAACCGATTCTATTACTTCTCTTAATGCGACTCTCTCCGGTTCTATACCTATTCCGTTACTCTGAATTCTTGCCCATGTTAAAAGACTTTCAATTAGCGCGAGAATGTTCTTTAGGGAATTGTGCATGTTTTCTACTACACTTATTCTGCCTCTGTCAGCCTGCACTGCGAATTCCTCAAGCATCAATTCGGTGTAGGAAAGCAGTCCGCCTAAAGGCCCCCTTAAATCATGAGATATGATAGAGAAAAACTTGTCTTTAGCGCCGTTTATATTTTCCAGTCTCTCAGCGTATGTCCGTATCTCTTCAGAGCTTTTTCTTCTCTCAATAGCTAGAGCAATTTGTACTCCTACAAATGTGAGTACCTGCATCTCTTCTCTTTTGTAAGCGCCTCCGTCGTTATAATCTTGCACTACTAAAGCTCCTATCGATTTATCCGATATTTTCAGCGGCGTTCCCATCCATACCGCTGGTGTTGAGCCGGAAAAGTCAACTTCGCCGGATTCGATTAGTTCTTCGAATTTTTCTGGCGTTACTAATAAAGCCTCACCGTGGCGGATTAAATATTCGGTTAAACCTTTCGTACAGCTTCGGGATGCCTGCGGCGGATCGTATTCGTCTTTGTAGTATGGGAAATGTAACTCATCATTTACCTCGTCATACAACGCGATATAAAAGTTCTTTGCCGGCATTAGTTTGCTCACTACCTCGTGCATCTTTCTGTAAAGTGTATATTCATCTGGCGCCGAGTAAACCGCTTCCGAAATTTCATATAGTCCGTTTCGTATTAATTCTATCCGTTTCTGGCGTGTTATGTCCCTCGATATCCCGAATGTCCCGGCAATTTTTCCTTCAGAGTCGTATAAAGGCATCTTTGTAGTGGTAACCCAGGTAGTTCTTCCGTCCTTGTAGTCTTCAAACTCCTCCTTGCCTGTTATCGGTATTCCTGTCTTTATTATAAGCTGCTCATCTTCATAAGCCTGCTTTGAATGAAAGGGGCCGAATAAATCCGCATCGGTCTTCCCTAATATTTCCTCTATCTTCTGCCCGTGTTTTGCTGCTAATGAGTTGCTCACTCTTACTAAACGGCTCTCACGGTCTTTGAAGTATATGTGATCACTGCTTCTTTTTAGCAATTCCCTGAACAAATCTTCGTCAGTCATTGATGACAACGAAACTTTTTCGCTTCCCTGGTTTTCGATTTTTATTTTTTCTTTAACTTCCATAATGAATATGGTTTCGGTCCGCACATTTATTTTTAGAAAACAACTATTTATTTGACCGGCACGGCTATACTAAATGCAGTTCCTTTATTATGCCCAATAGTTTAGCTTTATTTATCGGTTTTACAAGATAAGAAGTGCACCCGCCTTTGTAATATGCCTCTATTACATCCCTTGGCGTGTCTAACGCCGTAATCATTATTATTATTGCTTCGTTTCCAGGCAGAACGTTTCTTTCTTTCTCCTTACGCCTTATTGCCGCTAATGCTTCTTTCCCGTCCATCTCGGGCATCATTATATCCAAGCATATAAGTTCGTATGGCTCTCCTCCGTCAATCGCCCATGAAAATGCTTCCACCGCTTCCTTCCCGTTCACCGCTACATCGCATTGACCGAAAGGCTGCAGTATCTTCTGCAGAACAAGTCTGCTTATAAAGTCATCTTCAGCCACTAATGTTTTCATATTAATCCTAACTCTAGTTTAAAATAATTTTTGAAATCTTCTTATCTTCCGATTTTTTTAATTCCACCGCAAAATGGAATTCGCTGCCTCTGCCCGGCTCGCTCTCAAGCCATATCTCGCCGTTTAGCATTTTTACTAATTTCTTTGCGATCGCTAATCCTATTCCGCAGCCTGAATATTTTCTTGTGGCGGAGTCGTCGGCCTGAGTAAAACCCTCAAATATAATCTCATGCTTCTCCTTTGGTATCCCGATTCCGGTATCGATTACGGAGAAATGAACGTAAACTTTGTCAGGCTCCGTTTTATTTATGTCCTCAGCCGATACTTTTAATGTTATCTTTCCGCGTTGTGTGAACTTTACGGCGTTGCTCAGTAAATTTTCCAGCACATCCCTTATCTTCTTCTCGTCTCCTTCATAATCATCGGGCATCTCTTCTTCGGTTTCAAGTATCAATTCTACGCCGTTGCGCTTTACCGATTCACCGAATTTATCAGCCGTCTGCCTGATCAGTCGCCTTAATTTAAATTTGTTTTTCTTTATCTCTTCTTTGTTGTCTAGTACCGCCGAGAAATTTAACAAATTGTTCAGAAGCACCAGCAGAGCATGAGAGGCCTCCTTTATAAGATTTAGGTATCCGTTCTGCTCGGCGTTCGGATTCGTTTCCATCAGCAGATCCGTTAAGCCCATTATTCCGTTTAACGGCGTTCTTAACTCGTGACTCATATTGGCTATAAACCTGCTTTTCGCATAGTTCGCGGCTTCGGATATGTCCTTTGCTTTCCTTATCTCCTCCTCAAGCTGCTTGCGTTTGGTATAGTCCAGACATACGCCTACGTATCCCTCAAAATTTTCTTTGAGATCGTATACCGGATTCGCTATGCATATCAGCCAGTGATAATTCCCGTCAGCGCTCATCAGCCTGAATTCAGTCTCAAATTTTTTCTTTGCGTCTACCGCCTCGCTGAATACCTTTATAAACTTGTTTTTATCTGCTGAATGAATCAGATTAAACCACCCCTGGAATATCTGACTTTCTAGGCTTCGCCCGGTGAACTCTATCCAGTTCGTATTGAAATAATTGAATTGCTTCTCTTTATTCGAACGCCATATTAATATTGGGAACTTTTCCAGTATGCTTAAATAAAAATCTTTTGCTGCGATTAAAGTAAGCTCGTTCTCTCTTCGCTTCGTTATGTCCCTGAATGTGATTACTCTCCCGTATACCCTGCCTTTATCGTCTTTTATCTCAGAAATATTCTCTTCTATGTTTATAACACTGCCGTCTCCCCGCGTCAGCAGCTTGTAGTTTATAAGATTTTTATTGCCGTCCTTTGACGCGTCGCTCGCAAAATATATTAAAGTTTCGGTTGTTAAATCCGGATCGCGCGCGAAAACATCGTCTATGTCCTTTCCTTTGCTTTCCTCCCCGCTGCATCCGCAGATATCTTCGGCGGCCTTATTCATGAACATCACTTTGTTGTTTTCGTCTGTTGAAATAATTCCGTCGTTAATGCTTCCTAGCGTAATCTTATTTCGAAGCTCGTTTTCTTTCTCTTTAGTCTCGATTATCTTT
>JBJKTB010000325.1:0-8860 GCA_046703345.1 Ignavibacteriaceae bacterium | reverse complement strand
CCTTATTAGATCTGAATATCAACCACTCAGTTAAGTGAGCTAGGCAGCCGTTACGCTTTCTCAAATTCAACCTCGCAGTTAATCGAGCTCGGCAGCCGTTACGCGTTTTCAAAATCAAACTCGCAGTTAAGTGAGCTTGGCAGCCGTTACGCGTTCTCAAAATCAAACTCGCAGTTAAGCGAGCTCGGCAGCCGTTACGCGTTTTCAAAATCAAATTCGCAGTTAAGTGAGCTCGGCAGCCGTTACGCGTTTTCAAAATAAGAGATTAATTATTTCTTAAATAAATAAAAAAAGTTTTGTAAATTAAAGCCTTCAATTAACGGATTGAAGGCTTTTTTAATATTTTGCCTATAACTACAGTGATAAAATTCAGATTACCGCTACATAATAGAAATTTGACGATTTTTTTTTTATTCTTTTAGCGTTAATCAACAGCCCGCTTAAAGCTCAAAGTAAATGGTATGAAGCCGACAGCAAGCATTTTAGGGTTTTATATAGACCTGCCGAATCATATCTCGTTCCTCATATAATTAACTCAGCCGAGGAAGCTCTTTCCTCCCTGATGAAAATATTTAAATACAAGCCGTCGGAGAAAATTGTAATTAATTTGTACGACGCAAGCGATTTCGGTTATGCTTCCGCCACTACGGTACCTGAGAATTTTATACGCCTGGAAATTGAGCCTTTTGAGCACGGATACGAAAACATCCCTTACAACGAACGCTTTAAATGGGTTTTAAGTCATGAGCTGGTTCATATAGTTGTAGATGATCACGCATCGGACGCGGAAGAATTTACCAGATCTATTTTTTCTAAAGTCCCGCCGGAACAAACCGAGCCGATGTCCATTTTATACAGCCTTCTGACAAATTACAGTCGATATACTCCCCGGTGGCATCAGGAAGGAATTGCCGTGTTTATGGAAACATGGCTGAGCGGCGGATTCGGGAGGGTATTAGGTAATTTTGATGAAATGTACTTTCGCTCGATGGTGTATGATTCGGTTGAGTTTCCTTCTTACAATGAACTTGATTCAAAAACCAGTCAGACCAGCTTTCTTCTCGGTATGTTATACTACACATACGGTGAAAGATTCTGTACATATCTTTCGATCAAGTACGGTTATCAGAAGTTAATTGATTGGTTCAGGGAGGACCCGGGTGATTTTTACGAAGGCTTTCTAGTAAAATTTAAAAAAATATACGGATTGAATCTCGACGAGGCATGGGATGATTTTATAAGAAATGAAAAGCTGTTTCAAAAGGAAAATATTAGTAGAATCGAATCGGCACCTTTAACTCCTGTAACTCAGCTAACAAAGGAATCAATAGGCTGGGTAACCGAAGCGTACTATGATCCGACGGATACAACCGTAATATTTGGTTATCACACGCCAAGCCATCTGGCGGGAATACAGAATTTTAAACTTGGGACACGATGCTCCCGCAAGATAGGGACGCTGCCCACTCCCAGTTTATTCAGCGTAGCATCGACGGCATACGATAAAACGACCGGATTATTCTTATATACGACTAAAAAAAATGAATTGTACCGAGATATTTGGGTTCTTCAGCCTTCTACCGGTGAAACTAAAATGCTGTTCGACAATTGCAGGGTTGGCGATATTACAGTATCACCAGCTACGCACGAACTATGGGGTGTGCTTCACTCCGATGCCAAAGTTACTCTTGTTTACTCTTCTTACCCGTATTCAGAACTGAAGCCGTTCATCGGATTTAAAGAAGGAGATGAAATTTATAATTTATCCGTAAGTCCCTCCGGCCAGTATCTGGCTGCAGTACTTCACCGAGCAAGCGGAAGTCAGTCTATTGTAGTGGCTAATTGCGACAGCATTAAATCCGGCGCAAATTTTAAGTACATAACCGTAACAGATAAAGGATCTCCGGAGAGCCCAAGCTGGAGCAGCGACGGAAAACAGTTATACTGGAATGCCTACACAAACGGTGTATCAAATATTTATAGAGAAAATTTGGAAACATCAGATATTGAACCGCTAAGCAATACTGTCCGTGGGTTATTCAAACCTGTTTATATTAATAAGGACTCACTCTTCGCTTTTCAATTTACTGCCGAAGGGTTTGAGCCTGTTATAATTCCGAATAAGACGGCCGATCATCTTCCCGCGATACATTATCTCGGAGAGGAGGTTGTCGAAAAAGATTCGCAGGTTGTTAAATTGGCTCTTAAACCTTTGCATCCGTCACCGGAGACTGTTAAGGAAGAAAAAGATGGGAAAGATTATAATTCGCTGGCAAGTTTGAAGATATTAAGTTTCATTCCCGTAATAAGCGGATTCCAGGATCAGAAAGTATTAGGTCTTTATACCCACATCGCCGATCCGCTAATCATTAATGATCTGACATTGGAATTAGGCATTTCGCCTGGATTGACTAGTCCTTCTATGCCGCGGTATCATTTCAAGGGTAAATATACTTATAAAGGCAGGCTGGTGTTAGCTTACGATTACAATGCGCCTAATTTTTATGATTTGTTCAACGAGCGTAAAAGAAGTTTTATAGGTACAAGAATAGGAGTCGGTTATACACATTACTGGGTTTACGACAACCCGTTAAAAGTTACCCAGAAAGCTTCCGTAGATTATTACACCGGAGTTAATTACTTGAATGATAACCTCGTAAAAGTATCTCAGCCGGATTTCGGAGTTGCGCAGACTTCAATAGATTCCAAGGACTTAAGACGCAGCATCGGAAGCATAGATTTCGAGAACGGAAATGAATTTAATTTAACCGTCATGTCGTTTGGTTCTCAGGTAGACATTGTAAGAGTAGCGGCCCAGGCTTTCGGGGCGTGGGATCACTATCTGGACTGGGCGGTTCCCCATAATGTGTTTCACTTTAAGATATCCGGCGGTTACAGTTAAAATACCGAAAACCTTGTGCAGGCAAAATTTTACTTCGGCGGCTTCGGAAACAGAAGAGTAGAGGATGTGGACGTAAAGCAGTATAGAAATGTATTCCGTTTCCCGGGTATTCCTATTTACAGTCTGCAGGCGGACCGGTTCGGTAAAGTGCTGCTGGAAGACGAGCTTCCTCCGCTAAGGTTTGGCGACGCAGCTTTAGGTCAGCATTATTTAAGTCATCTTAGTTTGGCATTCTACTCGCAGGGACTTTTCTGCAAATCTGAACAACCTGATAAATGGGTTGACGTTGGAGCCCAGCTCAATTTGGTTTTCAGGCACTGGTACAATCTTGAATCCACTTTATCATTCGGTGCGGCGAAGGCTTGGAACCAAAGTGGAAATTCATGGGAATGGTTCATTTCATACAAACTGCTTAAAAATTAAGTTTTCCGGGTTTATTCGTTTTTTTTCAATCCAGCCGTTGCATAATTAAAAGAAATCTTCTTAATTTACCAATAGATATGTCCTTATTACTTATCAGCGTAACTTTATGCTCCTGCCTGATTGCTTTGGCTTTAAAAGAGGGAAATAGATTTTGGGGGGAATTGTGACAAAAAATCATTTGTATCTAATAATTAAGATGATTTAAGAACTATAACTTTATAAAACTTTGACAAAAGTATTTAAAGATATTATAGACAAGATTATACTTAATTTCTTTAGTGACGGAGAAATATCCGAATTTAAGAAATTGTTGGAATTATCTACTTCTCCCAGAACGAAAATAGATTCTTCTATAAAATCATCCATACACGAACAGATAAACGGAAGCGATCATCCGCTACCGAATTACCAGCCCTATGTTGAACTGCTGATAACTTTTGCCGCAAAAAAATTAAGTAATCACAAATTAATAGAACTTCTACTATACACAGGCGAAACATGTATCAGCGTCGGCGAGCTGGATACGGCTCTTAAAGTATTTCAAATAATACTTTCCTATGTTAAACACGATGAGGAATTTGAAAACATCGCGGCTCATTCGCTCATGGCATTGGGCGAAATTTACAGTGACCAGGCAGAGTGGGAAAAGAGTATTTCCTTTTTGAATCAAGCCGGAAAACTGTTTGATAAACAAAAGGATCTGCGCGGAAACGCAAAATGCAGTAATATATTGGGAACTGTATACGCCGAAAAAGGTAATTTGAAGAAAGCGCGCGGTTATTTTGAGAGCACACTTCAGATGCTTAACCCCAAAACTGACATAGCCATTATCGGGATGGTGGAAGTAAATCTAGGTATTTTAAACAATATCATCGGTAACTATGACGAGGCACTATCGTTTTATCAACGCGCATTAATAAAGTATGAGCAGTTAAAAGAATTAAGAAGAATTGCCGAAGTAAGGCATAATCTAGGAATGCTTCATACTCACAAAGGTGAATTCGATCTTGCCTTTAAGGAATTCGATTTAAGTATTGCTATCGCTTTGAAGGCCGGCTATCTGCCTGATCTGGCATTGTCTTATTTAAGCAAGGCTTTTATTTACGCCCAGCTAAATGATTTCCCTATGGCTATAGCTTTTACTGATAAGTCGCTTGAAATTAGCCAGAAGATTAACGACAGGCTTTCAATAGCCGATATATATAAGGTTAAAGGTATTGTTGAAAGAAAGCTCGGGCATTACGATCTTGCAGAGAATTATTTCCTCACAAGCTTAAGGATGAACATAGAAACAGAGAATATTTTAAACCAGGCCGAAAGCGCGTTTGAACTCGGTTCTTTATATTTGGAACTGCATCGAAATGAAGAGGCGGATAAATACCTAAAGTTGTCGCTTAAAAATTATAAGAAAATGGAAGCCGAAATTATGGTTGGGAAGGTTAATGAATTAATAAAAGGCAATCTTTAGTATATTCCTTTGTTTTTATTATCTTTGCCCGTCGCGTTTATGAATATTCACTTCGGAATTAAAAACTCTCGGAGAAAAGCCGATTCCGATAGTTTTTAAAATATTGATCAAAGTCTTATATTGCTCATGAATTATAAATGATTTTTTAATGCGGTAAAAAAGAAGTCTAAATGAAATTTTCCGAGTTCAAAAAGAAAATTGACGAGGGGGAAAATCTTAGAAGCGACGGCGATTCGCAGAAGGTAAAGAATCTTGAGCTTATACTCGGAATCGTAAAAAGCATAAATAAAACACTTATTTTGGAGGATGAGCTTGAACTGGTCCTTCAATACGCAATTAGACTTACGGAATCGGACCGCGGTTTTGTAGTACTTAGAAATTCGACCGGAAGTCTTGAGTATAAGCTCGGACTTGACTCGGAAGGAAGTTCTTTGCCTGAAAGCCTCTTTAATATAAGCACGACAGTTGTAGAGGATGTTTTTGCTACCGGTCAGTCAAGATTCATTGAAGGCGCTCAGAGCGACACTGAAAACGACCCCAGTAAAAGCATACTTCGACTCGAGCTTCAAACCATTCTTTGTTCTCCTCTGATTACTGAAGATAAAAAGATAGGCGTTATTTATGTTGACAGCCGTCATCTTCACAAAATTAAAGCAAGGGAAATCACTGACACATTTGAAATCCTGGCCGGGCAGGCAGCTACAGCAATCCGCAACGCACAATTGTATAACGGCCAGATTAATGCCTACAACGCTCTAAACGAAGCTAATATTCAGCTTATTCAATCCGAAAGAAAAGCGCTTAAGTCAAGTATCGATTCAGAAATTGGTTCGGCGCTGCAGGGACTTGTTCATATGGCTCTACTGGAAACAGAAAGTATGATGAGAACAATGGAGAAGACCCAGAAGGATCTTGAAGCAGCGGAAGATACGGTCTTGAATGTACTGTTTGACAGGCTTAAACTTAAATCGAAAGTAGCTATAGACAGTATCCGGAACATCCAAAAGTACGCCCAGGTATTGGTTGAAACTTCAATAATGAATTTGAACAAGGACAGCGGAGATTTAAATAAAACCATCCAGTCAGTAATTAAGTACCTGGCTCCGATGAAGAAATTTTACAAGGTAGTCTTTAAAACTGAGTTCAATACGATCCCGTTGTGTAAATACGATTCTGAACAAATCCAGCACCTGCTTGTGCATCTCTATAATAACTCCGCTGAAGCAAGAGGAGACTCAACTATTACTACGAGATCGTATTTTAAGGATAATACAGTCTACGTTGAAGTTGAAGACGACGGTCCGGGATTTCCGGCCGAATACGTAAACCCTTTTAATGAAATCATCTTCTCTAAGAAAACCAGCTACGGGTTATACCTTTGTAAAAGCATTATTGACAGGCATAACGGTCAGATTCAAAAAATCGAGAAAAAAAACTGCGCTTGCATAAAATTTTCATTACCGGTAAAATAAATAAATGGCCGATTCAATTATTAAATATTTCCGACTTTTATACGATCAGGTACATGTACCCGTACAGATTATTAACGAAGAGGGAAAAATCGTATACATTAACGAGGCTTTTACATTCCTCTGGGGATTTAATCTGTCGGAGCTTAATGAATATAAGATTTTCAACGACTCCGAACTGAAGAAAAGCGGAATGCATGCGGCTATTCTGAAGACATTTGAAACCAAGAAATATTCTTTTGTAACTAATTATGCCGATTCTCTTCTTAAGAGTAAGGAAGTAACCATTCCGGTTTTTAGAACTAAAATCTTTTACATCTCGGCAATGGATAAAGGCTACGTAGTATTGTTCCACGAAGACCAGACCGAAATGGTTCTGGCCGAAGAGGAAGCAAAAAAAGCACGCGACGCAAACAAAGAAGCGGAAAGACTGAAAGATACATTCCTAACTGTGTTATCTCACGAGTTGCGTACGCCGCTTAATATTGTGCTGGGTTACTCTTCCATAATTAAAGAGAGCATGAAGGATAAAATAAATTCAGAAGATAAAGTTTATTTGGATAATCTCTACAGCGGAAGCGAAAGACTTTTTAACAGTATAACTCAAATGCTTGAGTTCGCTCAGATAGAAGCCGGAAATTTAACGCTGAATCTGGAGATGACCGAATTGTCTTCGCTTGTTAAAAGTTGTGTTGAATCTAGTAAGAAAAGTGCGAGCGAAAAACGGCTAGACCTCAAAACGAAGTTTTATAATGAAAAAATATTTGTAGATGCGGATGTTCAGAGCCTTCAGAATGCGCTGAACAATCTTTTAAACAATGCGATTAAATTTACTAAACAGGGTTTTATAGAAATCGAGACAAACGTAGACGAGGAACGGAGCCTGGCTATCTGCAGAATAAAAGATTCGGGTGTAGGAATCTCTACGCAGTATCTTGATCATTTATTTCAGCCTTTCAGCCAGGAAGATTTGAACATTGGCAGGAATTACGAAGGAAACGGTCTAGGTCTTGCGCTTGCTAAGAGATATATTGAGAAAATGGGCGGATCACTGCTTGTAGACAGTATAAAGGGAGTCGGATCAACATTTACGTTTACTCTGCCGATTTCTCAAAATATTAATAAATTAAAAAAACGTTCCGGGACGAAGAAAATTAAGTCAGGCAGAATTTTGCTAATCGAAGACTCCGGCGAATCTTATGATCTGCTGTCAGCATATCTTAAAAACAGTCACGATGTCTTCGTTATGAATTTATCAAGCTTTAATTCAGCCGAACTCGGCAAGACGGAATCAGATATCATAATTTTAGATGTTAACCGTAATCAATGGAATCTTTCCCTTCGTCTCTGCAAAGAGATGATAAAAGACGACCCGAAAAAAAGACCTGTTATTGTACTCTCAAACGAGTTTGTGGAGGACAAAATAAAACAGTTTTATGAAGCCGGAATCTGCAAATTTGTAATTAAGCCTTTCTCTAAGGTAGAAATACTTACAGCCCTCGAAGAGTGTAAAATATAAACTTTATTCATTAGTATTAAAGATTTTAAAGAATCCCGCAAGTTTACAATTCATTTCCCCTTCTAAATAACATCAGTTATTTTAATTTGTAAAGCCTCCACCAGGGTGTTCCCGGAGATGAATGATGTTCGTAATGATAACCGAAGAAGTAACATGTTATCATTGCTATGAGATGATTTTTGTTTTGCGTTCTTGCATTGTGAGGTTTCATTTCATTTATGTGAGGAAGCATATGCGGTTTATAGGTCCCGTAATAAAAAAGCTGTGCGGAACTTAAAACTGCCGGAATTACCCAAAAGTACCATAAATTGCTTTCTTGAATCCATGTTTTTAATATATTGAATATAATACCCATGTATATTAATTGAGGAACAGTGGTATAGCGAAAAAGGAAAGTGAGCCACCATAATAAAAAGTTTTGTGTTGAGGGGCTAAAATCAGGATCGCTTTCTGTTCCGGGAGCCGTATGATGCAGTTTATGGTTCTTTAATAATTTCTTATACGATAGCCCTGCGTAAAGGAAGGAAGCAGCTTTCCCGATCATATAATTCAATTTTTTATTTCCGGAAATATTTAGATGCATGGCATCATGCGCAGTAATAAACAACCCGGTATAGAGATAAGTCTGAACTAATATAGCGGCATAAAATTGAATAGACGTGAAGTCTATTGATACCGAAGATAACGCATAAGTCAGATGTCCTGCCCAAAGTAAAATAATTAAGACAGCAATGAATGTTCCCATCTGTTAACCCTTTTAATGTCAGTTCACTTAATATAAAAAGAAGATAATCCCGCGAAGAAAAGTAACTGGGCAATGTAATAATTTGCCGGTATCATAACCGATAGTTTTACTTTTGCCTTAATAATGAAATATGACAACGCGAAGGTAATAAGAAACCACGCGATGTAATTCTGAAGGGGCACTATACTATTCTGCCAATGCCAATAATTAAGCGCGGCGGCTACAGGCTCCAGAAAGAAATCGATCAATACCGCCAGCACTGCACTTATCAGAGATGCCGTATAAATATTTTCAGACAATGTTATTGAAATGCTGACCGTGCAGAGAATTATAA
>JBJKTB010000324.1:0-5882 GCA_046703345.1 Ignavibacteriaceae bacterium | reverse complement strand
GGTTATAGACAGCGTGATTGATATCGGGGCCGAGGATAAAGAGGATGAGTTTGTTACTCTCTCAACCATTCATTCGGCAAAAGGACTAGAGTGGCATTCCGTGTTTATAATTCACGCGGTGGAGGGTTTTTTCCCTTCAAGCAGATCAGCCGACAAACTTGAAACGCTTGAAGAAGAAAGACGCTTAATGTACGTTGCATCCACGCGTGCCAAGCAGAATCTTTTTATCACCTACCCGATGAATATGTTCGACCGCGAAGCCGGAATGACGCTATCCAAGCCGTCAAGATTTATTTCTGATCTGAATCCCGACCTGGCGGAGGGCTGGCTGCTTGAAGACGAGTTCGAGTAAGCAATCCGTCCGACCTTAAAATATCTAAAAGAAATTCCGGCATTCGGATAATAAATATATCTAATTCTTCTTGTCTATATTATTATCAACGGATGAAGCAATGTATTCAAGCGAGATAGGCCGGCTGTAAAAGATATTAAAATTACGATTGCTTTAATTAATTATTATTATTAAGTAGTAAATTAAATTTACTTTTAATGAAGACCGGCGGTAATTCAAATAAATTAAGGTTGCACTTCATTGAATATCAAATTAAGTCTTCACCGTTATTTTCTGATTTTAATTATTATACTTTTCTGCGGTATACTTAATTTCACTTCGGCCCAGAACAACGGAATCTTAAGGGGATTCGTAACCGATTCGACAAGCGGACAGACCCTGTCGTTCTGCAATGTTTTCATCAAGGGTATTAACAAGGGAGCGGCCACAAACACCAAAGGCTATTATCTCATCACGGCCATTCCGGGCAATCACATGTACAACGTCGTAGTTTCGTACGTAGGCTATAATACAAAAACTTTTACAATTTATGTTTCCGACCGGCACAGCACACTGCTGGACGTTCAGCTTACTCCCTCCCCCATATCGCTGCCTGAGGTTGAAGCTCTGGGAACCAGGTACCAGACCGGAAATTCCACCGCTATAAGCTTATCCAGAATTTCTTCGCGCCAGCTTGAAGCGCTGCCTAAAGGAGTTGAAGCAGATGTGTTCAAGTCTCTTCAGTACCAGGGGGGTGTTCAAACTGTAGGCGATGTTTCGGCGAAGTTTTACGTCAGAGGCGGATCAAATGATCAAAATCTTATTCTGCTTGACGGCGCAGAACTTTACAGTCCGTTTCATGCGCTCGGTCTTTTCAGCGTTGTAGACCCGGATATAATTTCAAATGTGGAGTTTTACAAAGGCGGATTCCCCGCAGAGTACGGCGGAAGGCTGTCTTCCGTTGTGCGTATAATAACTAAAGACGGAAATAAAAATTATTATGACGCCAAAGGAAGTCTGAGTTTTATGAGCGCTAAGGCTCTTGTAGAAGGGCCGCTGCTCGGAGGCTCTTTCTATCTGGCCGGCCGCAAGAGCATATCCAACGCCATACTTAAAAAGTTTTTAAACGACAAACAGCTTCCGATAAATTTTTACGACCTTGCCTTCAAGCTGAATTATAAAAACGACGAGTATATAAAAGACGGCATGCTTACATTCCACGGATTTTTCAGCGGAGATAAAATTGTAAATTCCGATGTCTTGAACTCCAATTACGACTGGTATAATAACGTACTCGGAGTCCGCTATTTTCAGGTATCCGACTCGCCGTTGTTTTACGAGTTCAATCTTTATTTAAGCACGTTTAAAGGAGGTATTGCTCCTAATTTCAGCAACGTTAGGCCGCAGAACAACGAGCTTAACGATTTCACAATGAAGTACGATTTTACTTATGTTTATCACAGCGGCGACGAACTTCAGACCGGAGTGATACTAAAAGATCTGAAGAATAAGCTCGTACTTGCGAACGCGTACGGCGTCTTCTCCGACGTGGGCTCGCACGGATTAATATTCAGCGCTTACGGGAAGTACAAACTTCTACGCTTTGAAAAGCTCGGGGCCGACGCCGGAACAAGAGTAACATTATTCAAACTTTCAGACTCCGGTGAAGCGAGAATTAAACTTGAACCTAGAGTAAACTTGAGCTATGTGCTTTCGCCTGCGGTTTCTCTGCATGCGGCCTGGGGCATATACAAACAGGCGCTGTCAACTCTTTCCGACGAAAATAATGTTATCTCTGTTTTTGACCCGTGGATACTTACTCCCGATAACCTCGACATCTCAAGCTCGACACAATATATCTTCGGAATTAAAGTGAATCCGTCCGACCGGATTACAATAAACACCGAAGGATATTACAAACTCTTTTCAAATCTTCCCGTGCTTAATGAGAAGAAATATTTCCCAACCGATCCGGATGTTATCGCGGGAACCGGCAAGGCTTACGGCGCTGACGTAAATTTAAACTTCCGTACGCAATCTCTAAATATAACCGCTGATTACTCGCTCGCCTGGGCGTTCAAAGATGTGGACGGATTTCAGTACGTTCCCAAATACGACGCGAGGCATACTGTAAATCTTCTTTGCGAATACGATTTCGGCAGCGGCTGGCATGCTTCGGCCGCATGGAGTTTTCATACCGGGCTTCCGTTTACGCAAATCCTAGGCAACAACGATATGTACGATTTTAACAGCGTGTTTAATCAGTGGTCGATCTATGAATCATATTCTCCGTACACGATTCTAGGAAATACAAACGCAGGGCGGCTCCCGGATTATCACCGCCTCGATTTATCGCTTGGCAAAACTTTTATAATGTTTAAGCGAAAAGTCTCTCTGGATATAAGCGTTCTTAACGTTTACAACCGGGCCAATATTTTCTACTTCGATAGAAGCACAGGCCAACGCGTGAACATGCTGCCCATTCTTCCAACAGCAACATTAAAATTCGAGATATGAAAAAATTGCTCTACATATTGCTGCTTGCCGCCGGACTGCTGCAGTTATCATGCGACAATAACTTCTCTCCCAAAGGCGCGTTTCAGCAGGATTTTGTTTTGAACTGCGTACTCAGGCAGGATACTTCTTATCAAGTTGCTACTGTTACGACGAGCTACAACGTTAACGGATTCGATCCGTTCTCAAATAAAATAGACCCGTCAATCCAAGGCGCTGTTATAAAATTAATTTACAACGATTCAGTCTTCGTTATGCGTGACTCTTCCCAGGCCCGCCAGGATACGGCGCGTTACGATACTCCGGTGCATTTTTACTACGTTAACAATCTCAACATAAATTCGGCGAAGAATGTACAAATAATCGCTTCGATGCCCGACGGGCGGACATTAACGGCAACAACGCGTACGCCGGATATAGGAGGCCTGTTTTATTTTCAGGGCGATGAGACTATTCCCGGCCAGAACCCCCATTATCTTGTAGTGTCGTGGACGACGAACGGGAACGGCGATCCCGGCCTTTATTATCTCCCGAGATTAATGGTTCAATATTATAAGAGGGACAAAGGCCCTTCGGTAACATATACAAAAGAACTTCCTTATGATTACGTCGGTGCCGCCGGCACGCCTGTTTATCCGCATGTATCAACTCAATCTTATATCGTGTATAATATGTCGGTTCTCAATCGTGATCTGCAGGGACTGGTAGGGCCCGGAGAGAACAAACAGGATTATTTCATCGCAAAGATTTACGCCGACATTTTCATCTTCGATAAGAACCTGGCGGCTTATATTTCATCGACTCAAACTTATATGGACGGTTTTTCCATCCGCACCGAAGCACCCGATTTTACAAACATCCAGGGCGGTTACGGAATATTCGGTTCATTTATTAGAAGAAGTCAGACTTTTACGATCGCAGGAAATTATATTAGATCGCTGGGTCTGCTTCCGGGATTTTGACGAAAAGATTTTTTAAATTGACGGCCGTATTATTTATCGACCGGATATTTTCAATTTCTGAATTAAGTTAAAATTTATTTTCTTGAGTTTTAAGTTCATCAGATAAATCATCCGGGGGAAGATTGTAAAAAAATCTGCTGAATTCTTTATGATATTCGGGGGAAACTGTTGAACTCTTTTCCGCTAAAAAATAATCGCCTATTAATTTCGGCATTAACCGCGTTGTTTGTTTCGCTCACCTTCTGCCTGCATGCGCAAACAACAGGAAGCCTCCGCGGGATGGTAGCGGATTCGGCAACCGGCGAAGTCCTTCCCTTCAGCAATGTACTTATAGAGCAGTTAAAGGCGGGCGCTTCAACCAACGAGCACGGTTACTTTTATATACCATCGCTTCCCGCGAATAAAAAACTAACGCTTATCGTATCCTACATAGGTTACAAGACCAAACAAATTCCCGTTACGCTTAAGTCAGGCGGCATTACAGATATAAAAATATTTCTTTCCGCGGAAAGCATAATGCTTCAGCCTGTTGAGAAGATCGGCGAAAAAATAATACAGAAAAACCTTCCCGATATAGGGCTTCAGCGCATTTCCGGTAAGGAACTGGATATGCTGCCCAAAGGAGTCGTAACCGATGTATTCAGATCGCTGAGTTATATACCGGGCGTAGAATCCACCGGCGATGTATCGGCAAGATATTACGTAAGAGGAAGTCCGGACGACGAAAATCTTGTGCTTGTTAACGGCGTTACGGTTTACAATCCGTTTCACGCGTTCGGAATTTTCAGCATTATAGATCCCGACATGATTAACAGCGTGGAATTTTACAAAGGCGGCTTTACCGCCGAATACGGCGGAAGGCTGTCTTCGGTTATGAACATTATAACTAAGGACGGCAACAAAAATAAATTCGGAATTAAAGCCGGTACAAGCTTTCTCACTGGAAGCGGATTGATAGAAGGTCCTATTCCGCACGGATCATTTATAATCACCGGAAGGAAAAGCTACCGCTCGTCTATACTTAATAAATTCCTCAACGATAAAAACGCGCCGATAGATTTTTACGATATGTCGTTCAAATTAAATTACGCCAATCCGAATTTTATTCGGGGATCCAAAATTACAATCCACGGATTCACCAGCGGCGATGATTTAACAAGCAGCAATCCGCTCGTCGAGGACATAAAATGGTACAACAGAGTATTCGGTTTCAGATGGTACCAGGTAACGGATTCCCCGCTGTTCTACGAATTTAGCCTCTCTTCAAGCAACTTCAGCGGAGAAGTAATCCCCAAGCTCAGCGATGTAAGGCCGAAGAACAATACGGTGAACGATCTTACCATGAACATGGATCTGACTTACATTTACAATTCCAAAGACGAGCTGCACGTGGGGCTCGAAGTTAAGGACCTCGGAACTCAGCTTCTCATTCAAAACGCGAGCGGAGTAACCTCGGACATCGGTTCGCACGGTACGAGCATCAGCGTTTACACTTTGTATAAATTCCTTCGTTTTGAGAATTTTGGTTTGAACGCAGGATCGCGGGTAGAATTAATAGGTCTTTCACAAGACTCTCACAGCTCTTTCCTTCTGGATCCGAGAGTAAGCACGACTTACAAACCGTTCGCACCGATCACTCTGAAAGCGGCCTGGGGAATTTATCATCAGGAAGTTACTACGCTAACCGACGAATCGGAAGTTATCTCGCTCTTTGAGCCGTGGATTATTACTCCCAAATATATCGGACCCGCCAACGCAATTCATTATACAGGAGGATTAAACATTTCCTTTTTACAGGGGCTTTCTCTTGATGCTGAAGGATACTATAAAATACTGCATAACATCCCTACCGTAACCGACAAGAAAGTTTACGATACCGATCCCGATCTTGTCTCCGCTCAAGGCAACTCATACGGCATGGAATTTATGCTGCGCTATTCCGTGAATCCGATTAATTTTACCGCTTCTTATTCGCGGAGCTGGACGCATAAAATTGTAGGCGGGATTGAATATTATCCGCGTTACGATATTCGCAACTCGGTCAGCCTGATACTGGAAGCCGATTTAGGCAAAGG
>JBJKTB010000323.1:0-5893 GCA_046703345.1 Ignavibacteriaceae bacterium | reverse complement strand
CGCCGGCAGTCCATAGACTCTTGCCGTTAAAACCTATCATCTCATGAAAAATATTTTTATCTCCCTGAAGCGTCTGCCATGCTGCGTAAATAGCGGGGATTTTCAGCTTATCAACAGCATAAGTAATAACGTTATGCTCGCTGCTTGAAACGGCAACCGGTTTTTTACCCCAGACATCGCGACCTGTTGAATCGACTCTTTGACCGAGCAGCACGCTTTTATTGTTTCTGTACTCCAGCCAGAAAACAAATGCGCCGCCGTTATCGTCGGGAATTATACTTGTAGTGCTCTTTCTCGCTATGGATTTAAAAACCGTACTGCTGTCGGGATCGAACATAATTTTACCGTTGGGCGAAATTTTCTGAACGACCACCTTATATGCGCCTGTAATCTCAGGTTCCTTTGCTATATAGGATATAAAAATATTTCCGTTGTTGTCGCTTCTGACTGAATAATCACTTATCTGATCTTCCGTCCTCGTAACCTGAAGCCCCATGTCGGTCCATAGTAAATTCCCGTTGTTCGATGCAAGCTGCGCGAAAAGAGTTCCCGAATTCGACAATGTAAAGTCTTTCCAGATTATTACAGCCGAACCGCCCGGGCCCTGCGAACAAACCGGCGCCTCTTCTGGGCCGGATAATGATGAAACACGCTTGCCGTCTGCGCGAAAACTGATTTTCCCCGACCGGTCAACATGTATATAATAAACTTCGTCCTGAAAGTTATTTCTGTTGTCCTGCCATACTATATACGATCCGCCGTTCTGATCCGATATCGCTGATATATCAATAGGATTAGAGGTCTCTATAACTAACTGAGTATTAAGAGAAGGATTATTTTCCCATTGCGCTAATGAAACTCCTGGAACAAAAAACGCAGCCAGGAGGATTAACAATGACGCATTAAGGATTCTTAAAACCCCGTCGTGCGCTAATGTTCCGGTAAATCCTTCAATGTTATTGAACAAAATTAAATTCCTCATTAAATCTTACGCTTACCAATTTTGAAACGCCTTCTTCCTGCATCGTAACCCCGTACAAAGTATCCGCCGCTTCCATAGTCCTCTTGTTGTGCGTTACTACTATGAACTGCGTGCTGCTGCTGAAATCTCTAATGATCTTTGAGAACCGGTCGATGTTCGCGTCGTCCAGCGGCGCGTCAACTTCATCAAGTATGCAGAAAGGACTTGGTTTAACAAGATAGATTGCGAAGAGCAGCGCTATAGCCGTTAGCGTCTTTTCTCCTCCGGAAAGGAGTTCAATTGAAGTCGGCCTTTTCCCTTTGGGCTTGGCTATAATCTCTATCTTCGCTTCGAGAGGATCAACGCCCTCTTCAAGTTTGAGATCCGCCTCGTCTCCCGGGTTAAAGAGTCCCCGGAATATGTTTATAAAATTTTCTCTTATCTTCTGAAACGTTTCGTTGAACAGTGTCTGCGCGGTTGTGTTTATTTCTTCGATGGTTTTTATAACGTCTTTTTCTGATTCCAGAAGATCGTTTCTCTGCTTGTTCAAAAATTCGAATCTTTCTTTTTCTTCTTCAAATTCCGAATACGCCAGAAGGTTGATGGGCCCCAGGTTTTTTACCTGCTGCTTAAGCGAAAGGACTTCGTCGGTTCTCTGCTTGAAATCGAACGAATCGAGATCGTCGAATGTTTTTGTCTCAAGCGTTATCGAATAATTTTCTTTTATGTGCTCGATGAGATTGTTGGTTTTCATGCCGATCTCGCTGAGCTTTATATCCTGAGAATGCATCTCGTCGGAAACTGTTTCTCTTTCCTTCCTGAAACCGTTCTGAGTTTTTTCCATCTCGTTGAGCAGGGCCCTTTGGGATTTAAATTCGGCGTCTATACGGTTTTCATCCTGCAGTAAAACAGATTTTCCCTCCTCAAGTTCTTCAAGCTCAATCTGCTTTTCCTCAAGAATGCTTATCAGCGATTCCGCCTCCTCGCCCGAAGAGGAAATATCGTATTCGCGTTTCACAATAGATTTCTTTATCGTCTCAATCGAATCTTCCGCGTGCTTAACTGAATTTTCGGTATTCTTCTTCTCGCCGAGAAGCCGTTCGAGTTCCAGATTTATTTTGTTCTGACCCGTTACGGCGGAATTATATTCCTGCTCGGAATTCCTGAAATCTTCCTCCAGTCTTGCCAGCTCGTCGTCGGCGCTTTTTCTGTCCTCGCGTTTATTCTGAAGAAGATCTTCAAGTCTGCTCCGTTCGTTGTCCAGCCGGTTCGATTCGGCGGCAAGGTCGTTAATTTCCTGTCTTGTTTTTTCTATCTCATCGTTAGCTTTGCTTTTTTCAAACTCGAACTGAGCTATCTGTTTTTCAACGTTCGCGAGATCGTTTACCAGCAGCTTGCCGCGTTCGGAAAGAACGTTAAGATCTATTTCGCCGATTTTTTCTTCGAGAAGATTAATGTCTTCTCTTAATTTTGCAAGCTCCTGTTCGCGCTGCGGGAATTCCGATTTCAATTTCTCGAGGAATTGCTTTCTGCCGAAGAGCGAATCATCGGGCTTAGGATCTGAGCCTCCCTCAACGCTTCCTGATTTATCTATAAAATCGCCGTTGAGTGTTGTGAAGCTGAAGCCGGAATATGCTGCCGACAATCTGAATGCAGTGTCGAGAGAATCGACAACGGCCGTATTGTTCAGAATGCTTTCGAAAAAAACTTTCCACTTGTCTTCGGTCTGAACGAACGCCGCCGCCCATCCGATAAAACCGTTTTCCTTTTCCAGACGTTTAATTTTTTTCTTTAATCCGTAACCTTGAATTTTATCCAGAAAAGACTTTTTCCTAACCGTCTTTAATCCCGGAGCGAAGAACGACGCTTTTCCTATTTCGGCGCTTTTAAGGAAATCTATTCCGCTCTTCAGATCGTCCAGCGTTTCTACAAGGATATCGTTCAAAGAATTTTTCAACGCGGCTTCAACGGCAAATCTGTATTCGTCAGAAGTGTTTCCGATGTGGGCAAGGAGAGTTCTGTCGCCTTTTGCCCATGCGTTGTTCTCGAGCAGCGCCTTTGCGCCCTTGGAAACTCCTTCGAGATTGTCAATCAGGTTTTGGATTAAATTTATTTTATCCTTCAGGCCGTTAAGCAGACTCTTGTACTCAAGCTCGCGTGACTTAAGCGAGTTAAGCTCTTTTTCGAGATTCTCTTTTTCTTTTTGCTTGCCGATATAAAGCGCATCCGCTTCGGCAATTTTTTCTTCGGTGTCGTTTTTTTCCTGATTTAGCTCTTCAATAAACCCGACCGTTTTGGCTACGTTGCCCGTAAGCGACTGTATCTTGCCGTTCAGTTTTGCTATCGAGTTGTTTCTTGAGGCAAGAGATTTTTCGACGTTGGAAAAATCGTTTTCAAGGTTTGTTAGTTCCTTGAACTTCTCAAGAAGAAGATCGGAATGCGATTTAAGGAAATTCCTTTTCTCTTCAAGCTCAGATTTCATCTGCTCAAGAGTTTCTCCGGCGGCCAGCTTTTCTTTTTCCTTTGCGGAGATGCGTCCCGCAATTTCTTCAATTGTAACGGTACCGTCGGCAATTAGCTCTTCCGCCTCGCTGAGCTGAATCTTCAGTTCTTCAAGTTCCTGATTGTAACGCTCAATATTTCGTTCAAGCGATTTTTTCCGTTCTTCCGAAACGGAGATATTCTTCTGAACGTTGTAAATTTTTTCCGTCTGCGCGGTAACTTCAGCCCTCTTGCTTTTAAGCTGCTGCTCAATCTCGGTAAGTTTTTCTTTCAAACCGCTGAGTTCGTCTTCAAGCTTGGCTAGTTCCGATTCCAGCGTAATCTTTCTGCGGAAATTTTCTTCTTTCTTTTCCTTTAGTTCGGCTTTCTGTAGGTTAAACAGCGCCATTTCTCTTTCGGCCAAATCAAGCTCAAGCTCGCGCAGCGTTGAAGAAATCTTGTTGTACTTATCGGCTCTTTTTGCCTGGCGCTCGAGAGAATTTACTTTCTTTTCTACTTCCGCCACAATATCGTTTACGCGGGTAAGATCGGCCTTTACCTCGTCGAGCTTTCTTAAAGCGAGCCTTCTTCTTAACTTGTATTTGTTTACACCTGCGGCTTCCTCGAACATAGTACGGCGTTCTTCCGCTTTGCTGCTTAGGATTGTCTCGATCATCTTAAGCTCAATAACCGAATAGGCATTCGCGCCTATGCCCGTATCCATGAAGAGATTGGTTATGTCTTTTAAACGGCAAACGTTTTTGTTAAGAAGGTATTCGCTCTCTCCGGAACGGAAGATGCGCCGAGTAATCGTAACTTCCGAATATTCTGTGGGAAGTATGCCTTTGTTGTTCTGTATGGTAAGGGAAACCTCGGCCATGCCCATCGGCTTTTTATTGGCGGTGCCGTTGAAGATAACGTTTTCCATCTTATCGCTTCGCAGCGCGCCGCTTCTCTGTTCGCCGAGGCACCATCTTATTGCGTCAACGATATTCGTTTTGCCGCAGCCGTTCGGCCCTACTATGGACGTTACGCCCTGATTGAAAGAAACGTTCGTCTTCTGGGCAAACGATTTGAAACCTAATATTTCGAGTTTAGCTAAATACAATTGGTATTTTATCCTAAAAGATGATACTGCTTAAACGCAAGCTGAAGATAGCTCATTACCGAATCGTTTACCTGATAGTAAAGAAATATTCCGCCGAGTATTACCACGACGAGCAATATACTATAGAAGTAAACGCTGCCGGCGTTCACATCGAATATTACGTATATCCCTTTCATCAGCCTGTAGAATATCCATAGGCCGAAGAGAATTAATCCGATGTATATATACGGGTTTCCTATATCAGCATTTAAAATTCTGTAGAGAATGATTCCCACCGGAATAAGAAGCACGAACGGCAGAAAGGACCAGATCAAACTGAAATAAATACTCGAATAAAATACCCGAGTCTTCACGAAGAATGAAGCTGCTTTTACTATAAGCGATGAGACAAGCAGTCCCACGATAAAAATTAAAGACAGCCATGCCAGCGAAGCTGCCGGGTGCCATGCGAGATAACTGGCTGTTTTTAAAAGTCCGGCACTCCCGAAAGAAAGTAGTATTTTTTCGAAGACAACATTTTCACGGAAGTAATAAAGCAGATTCGCAATAATAAGCGCGGTTATTGCCGCTATAATTACAGAAAGAATCGTAGAATGATATCCCGACATGATGCGCTGGTCGCGAACGTCGGCATAGAAATTATACGGTCTGAGCAGCGCCCTTGATGCGTCTTCTCTGAATTTTCTGCCTGAATTTACTAAAACACCCATGGCTAATGCAAGGAAAAGTCCGAATAAAACAAAGACCATCGGCGAGTCGTCGGTTTTGCTTCCGATCGGTATGGTAACTCTTTCCGTGTTATGAAGTTTGGAATAAATTACTTTGTAACCGAGTCGTGCGGTAGATCTGTCCTCTCCCGAAATCCCGAGCTGATAAAGATTATCTTTACTGTAACCGGCGGTAAGAGAAGCGTAATCGCCCTGGTAGTCGAACATCGAATTAATAAAATAGCCTGCGCCAGGATTTTGATCGCTGTAGTCTATTAGATCCTCAAAGTATTTTGCCTGAGCCTCAAATGAATGGTCGTTAACGTAGCCGTTCGTATTTCCTTTGTTTACCATATAAGTTGCGCTGCTTATAAATACCCTGCCCGAGCCCAGCACCGACTGGATATCTTTTAACCGCGAGCTCACGGAAGCGATCGAAGTATTAAAAAGCTCCACTCCGTATAGATCCAGTCCGCTCACCGAATCTATTCCGAATCCTGAGAATGAAGCATAAGTAAGAAAGTTTGAATTCTTCTTGACTATAGAGGCAAGCGATTTGATGAGCGCGTCTTCGGCTTCGGAGTTGGTAAGATATGAACTGCCGACGCCTACAGCAGCAATAGCAGAATAGTTATT
>JBJKTB010000322.1:0-4218 GCA_046703345.1 Ignavibacteriaceae bacterium | reverse complement strand
GTCCAAGACCTGTCTGCAGCGAATCCAGTATTGCGCGTCCGCCAGGATGCAGAGCCCAGTGCTTTACGTTTTTATAATCCACACCGGCACTTGAGAGTATTTCAACTATTTTGGGAACGGCAGTATCCGAAATAATCTTAGGAAGCTGCGAGGACAGCATCATTTCAAAACCGTTATTGCCTATCTTCCAGCCCATATAACTTGCCGAATCATCAAAGATTACCGAGTGAGTGGAAAGCTGATCGAGGCCTATTTCCCCGCTGCTGAAGCGGCGTGAATTAAACAATGCGGCCGCACAGCCGTCGGCAAAAATTAAGTTTGCCAGGATGTTGTCCCTTGACGGTTCGGTCTGAAGATGCAGGCTGCATAGTTCCACTGAAACAAGCAGGATTTTTAAATCCTTATTCTGAGCGGTCTGCACGGCCTCAAGAGCGGAATTAAATCCTACCAGGGAGGCGGCGCATCCCATAAATCCTATGTTGGTTCTTTTTACAAAATCCGGTAGGCCGAGTTCTTTTATCAAGTAATAATCGAATCCCGGCGCAAAAAATCCCGTGCATGAAATTGTGATCAATCTAGTTACTTCAGATGCATTGATGTTTAGCCGGTTAAATAATTTTTCCGCTGCCTCCTTAGTAAGCAATTTCGATATCTCTTCGTAAAGCTTCATTCTGGCTTCGGTGCCCGGAGAAATATATCCGCTTTTGTTTGAATAAAATTTACTTTCGGCGCTAACATCGGCGTCAGGTACAGAAACATAGCGCGCATCAATTCCCGAATAGTTAGCGGCCATATCTATCATTCTTGAAACGGCTGCGCTCCCGCCCATTCTTTGTTTAAGCTCTTCGGCAGCTTTCAATTGGGTGATCTTATAAGGAGGATTCGACGTTTCGATTCCTATTAACATAAAAACTCCGTTCTTGCGAAAGATTTATTCGAAGGGATACCGTGCTCAATATTAATTAATGTTCGAGCAAAATACAATTTAATAACGCGGTCCCTTCCTCTGCAGTTTCAATTTGACCGTCAATCAATTAAATTTGTCTGCATAACTTCGAGAAAAACGGAAGCATGAAAAATTTTTGGGACGAAAGATATTCCAGCGAAGAATTTGTTTACGGGACTTCGCCTAACAGATTCTTTAAGGAAAAAATTGACGGACTGAAACCGGGACGGCTGCTGATGCTCGGCGAAGGCGAAGGCCGAAATGCGGTATATGCCGCTTCGCTCGGATGGAAAGTTGACGCGGTGGATTTCAGCGGCGAGGCGAGAAGAAAAGCGTTGGAGCTCGCTGCTAAAAAAGGCGTAACAATAAATTATAATGTAGCAGATCTTAATGACTATGTTCCCGCAAATGGAATTTATGATGCGGTCGGGGTAATTTTTCTGCACATGAATCCCGGTCTCAGCTCTCTTGTTCACAACCGCGCGGCGGAAGCATTAAAGCGGAACGGGAAATTAATATTACAGGTTTTCGAGAAAGGACAACTTGGTAAAAAATCGGGAGGGCCGCAGAGTTTGGATGCGCTGTATTCGGTTGAGGAAATAAAAAATAATTTCGCAGGATTAACCTGCTCCGAATTAAGCAAAGACACGATAATGCTGGATGAGGGAGAATTCCATACCGGGGAGGCAGTTGTAGTTCAATTCTTAGGGATTAAATAATTTTTTCTATGAAGAAAGTACTTTTCATAACATACTACTGGCCGCCGTCCGGCAAAGCATCGCTGCATTGGCCGCTGATGATGATAAAATATCTTCCTCAATTCGGATGGCAGCCGTCGGTTCTAACAGTTAACGAAGATACATTCTCCCGGCCCGACGAAAGCCTTTTGAGTGAGGTAGATCCTTCCGTGAAAGTTGTAAGGACAAATTCGTATGAGCCGTTCGACATCTATAAAAAATTTACAGGCAGAAAAAGGGACGACCAGCTTATAGCATCCGAAACCATCTCCACTACGAACAAAAATCTTACGCACAGAATTTCAATTTGGATCAGGATGAACCTCTTCATTCCGGATGCGCGCGCCGGATGGTATTTCCCCGGCATTTAAGGCGGAGAGGAATATCTCCGCGGCGAAGACGTTGATGCGATAGTTTCCATCGGTCCCCCGCATACTGCGCACTTAATCGGAATGAGACTGTCGAAAAAATTCAGTGTACCTCATATACCGGTATTTATCGATCCATGGGTTGATATAGTTTATTACAAAAACTTCAAAAGAAGCAGGCTCACTCTTGCGTTCGATAATTATCTGGAGAAAAAAGTTCTTCTTAATTCAAAATCGGCAGTGTTCGTAACCCGTACGATGAAGGAAGACTATGAGAGGAAATACGGTTTTCTGAAAGGCAAATCGCATGTGCTGTACTGGGGCTATAACGAAGAAAATTTTATCAATACTGAGCCGGAAGAAAAAACTGATGCCGAAGTAATAATTCACGCGGGCAATATATTTGATTTTCAGAATACGCCGGCTTTCTGGAAAAAGGTAAAGGAGGAAGTCGACTGCGGCAGAAATCTTAAGATAAAATTCATCGGGACAGTCAGCCCGGAAATCAAATTAACAATAGAAAAGAACGGACTTAATTCTTGCACTGATTACATGGGTTTTCTTCCTTACGGTCAAATGCTTAAAGAACTGAGAAATGCGTCTTACCTTCTGGTATGCTCAACCGAGAAGAGGCATGTACCCGGTAAGCTTTTTGAATACCTTAGAACCGGGAAACCTATTATAGCATTCGGCGATGATAACGAAGAAGTAAAAAATATTTTAGAAGATACAAATGCCGGTATGATTTTCAGATATAATGAAGATGCGGCAGATTTTTTTACTGCTTCCGCCAATTTTAAAACAGATTTTAATAAAGTAAAAAAATTCGATAGAAAGAATATCGCTGAGCAACTATCCGGCTTGCTTAATTTTTAATAACAATACTCTTTCGTCCATGCTCAATTATATTTTTTAATTAAAGCGATCTCTCCGGTATTGGCGGCATTATTGGCGTATCCGGTATAGTAAATCCACTCTTCTCTTCCGAACTTATGAAAATTCGGATACGCGACACTTGAAGACCACACTCCGTAAGTGTTTGATGTAGTAAAGAAAGGATTACCC
Organism: Ignavibacteriaceae bacterium; assembly: GCA_046703345.1. Lineage (GTDB taxonomy): Bacteria > Bacteroidota > Ignavibacteria > Ignavibacteriales > Ignavibacteriaceae > FEN-1297. The sequence continues at coordinate 1,102 of JBJKTB010000322.1, read as the reverse complement.
GAATCTTTTACCCAGTGCAGGCCGTCATTCGAAACCGCCATACCGAACCCGTTAGCCGCAGCATTCATATATACCATCTCAAAAGAGCCGCTGTTATAAACGACAGACGGGCTGTAGACTCCTGTACCTTCCCATTCCAATGATGCCGACAGCACCGGATTGCTTCCTACTTTCTCCCAATGAATTCCGTCCGCAGAGGTGGCGACCGAAATAGAATAGTAAGGATAATTGCGTGTGGAATAATACAGGTAGTAGATATTATTCACTTTAATTACATCCGAAGCCCCAATCTGATTTTCGCTTTGGGACGGAGTTAAAACCGGAGACGAATATTTCTGCCAGTGAATTCCGTCCGATGATGTAGCTAGTCCTATAGACCATATGCCGTACTGATCGTGGAAACCGTTGTAGTATAATTTATAACCTGAACCGTCTTTTAATACCGCGCCGGCTCCGACAGAATAATCATCCCATGAGCCGTACTGGCCTGTGGTTAGGACCGGATAATTAACCACGTTATGCCAGTGCACGCCGTCGGAAGATTGCGCATACCAGATATTCGCTACGGCCGAATTATAAAGACTTGTATACCACATCTTAAAAACGCCGTTGTCGAAGATAATCTTACCTTGAGTTACGCTGTTCGGGTTAGTCGGATTTTCCGAAGGAGTAAACACCGGATTTCCGGAAATATCTATCCAGTTATTTTGAGAATTTCCCCATGAGACATTTATAACAATATTCCCGTTTCCTGATATCACGGGAAGAAGCGCCATATCTACATAAGTAGTAACGCCTGCCAGCACAGTTAAATCTTTTTCGCCGGAGTATAATACGGTACCCGAATTATCGGACGCGATAATTTTTAAATGCCAGACACCGGAATTAACGTTTGAAAACGAAGCGGCGGCAGTAGAGTCGGATAGCATCGTAAAATTAGAAGTAAGCGTGTCGTTGTTTACATTAGTCAGGAAAGCGGTAATGAAAGTAACTGGAGACGGGATATCACCTCCGCTTATCTTTAAGATTATTGATGCTGATTCACTGTTCTCGCTTTCGGGCGGCGCTACTAAATTGTCCTTTGCGCAGCCTGCGAAGAATA
>JBJKTB010000321.1:0-4640 GCA_046703345.1 Ignavibacteriaceae bacterium | reverse complement strand
GCGCAGACGATTATATAAGCAAGCCTTTCAGAGCAGCAGATTTGATAAGCGCAGTAGAAGCGAGGTTAAGGAAGCGGAACAACTGGCAGAAGAATTTTTCAAAACTCAGAGAGAGCTTTGCGCTGGCAGTTCCTCATGAGTTCAGGACACCGCTTATTCCAGTATTAGGATATACAGACATGATACTAGATGATATTCAGAACTTAACTAAAGAAGAAATTCTGGATATGGTACAAAGAATAAGAGCAGGGGCAGTACGACTTCACTCAAGGATAGAAAAATATATATTATTTTCATCAGTGCACGGAGATCTGAGTGATCCGGAAATGGTTAAAAGACTGAGTGGGGAGGTTCTGGAATTAACAGAAAAACATTTGCGCTACACGGCAGTGGAAACCGCTAATTTATATGAGAGGACAGGAGATATAATAATTGATAAATCCGAAGAGGCGGCAATTAAAATACCCGGTTATTATTTTTCAGTAATTCTTAATGAATTAACAGAAAACGCCTGCAAATACTCACAGGCGGGGACACCAATAATAATAAGTTCACAAAGATCGTCCGGATATTTCGAGATATCGATTAGAAACGAGGGTGAAGGGTTGACAATAGAGCAAATTAATAGCGTAACATTATTCCAGAAATTCCCGAGCATCGGTCAACTTAAAGCCGGAAGCGGCATAGGTTTGTACATGGTATCGGAGGTATTAAGTAAATTTGAAGGGGCGGTAAAAATAGAAAGCGAACCGGGCAAGTTGGTAGACATAAAAATAAGCATACCGGCGGCGGCTTAATATTCCTTCTTTTTATAAATGTTTTTACACATAAAAAAGGACTTGACCAGTTCGATGAAATGGATAACACTTTTTTTGATTAGGCGGAAAACTTGAAATAAAATTGTTCAGATGAGAGAGGTTAAACTGAAATTGCAATATTCTAGACATTTCCGCTTGAAATGACCCGGCTTTGATATTGATCAACTATTTTCGCAAACCAGGTCCGATTTGCATGATTTAATATTAGGCAGAAAAGTAATTAATTTACCAATGATCCATCTAAAAAATCTATCCTTTTTGACTTCTTTCAATCAAAATTAACAACATTATTCGATGATCCGTTTTTGACAATTGTTTAGAATATGATATTATTATGGAAACTGAGACACTACCAAATTTTTAATATTCTTGACTAAACGGCTTTTATTTGACAAATTAGATTTTTATTTTTGTATCGGATTTAATTAAATATTATATATAAAAGATATAATATTTAGGATACAGGCGCGTTCGTCTAGTGGCTTAGGACGCCGCTCCCGACAAGTCGGGACGGAGATCACGGGTTCTCCCGAAGGGACTCTTTCAGAGGAATCCGGTACGCGCAGCAGAAATTATAAATTGTTCTTAGGATACAGGCGCGTTCGTCTAGTGGCTTAGGACGCCGCCCTCTCAAGGCGGAGATCACGGGTTCGAATCCCGTACGCGCTACAAAGCTTTTCAGCCGCAAATCTTCAAAAGAACATCTCAACGACAGCATATAAAATTCACACTTTTAATTTTTTATGTTAAGTTGTACATTATACATCTTAATTTGATAAATATTAAAAAGAAATTATGAAAAGATTCGATAAGCATATATTCGTATGTCAGAACAAGCGGCCCGACGGTCATCCGCGCGGCTGCTGCATGGATAAAGGCGGAGTTGAGGTAAGGGATACATTTAAAAAAAGATTAAAAGAGCTTGGATTGAATTCATCAATCAGGGCGAATGTATCGGGATGTCTTGACGCATGCGAGTACGGTGTTACAGTACTTGTTTATCCTGAGCAGATATGGTACGGCGGGGTAACAGTAAACGATGTGGAGGAGATTATTCAGAGCCATGTAATAAGCGGAAAACCTGTTGAAAGATTGATAATAAAGGATAAAAGGTTTCACAAGGATGACGTCGAAGTCTGAGATAACAAAAGCGGGAAAGATATTTTCTCTTTTAAAAGAGGAGTATCCCGAAGTAAGATGCGCCTTGAATTTCAGGAACGCATTTGAGCTTTTGACAGCCACTATTCTTTCGGCGCAGTGTACAGACGAGCGGGTAAACATTGTGACACAGACGCTCTTCAAGAAATATAAGAAGCCAGCTGATTTTCTGGCGGTGCATGAAGATGTACTTGAGAAGGATATTTTCTCAACCGGATTTTACAGGCAGAAGGCAAAGAGTATAAAGCAGTGCTGCGCTGTGCTTATCGAGCAGTACGGCGGGAAGGTGCCTAAAGACTTCGAGGCGCTGACGAGCCTGCCGGGTGTCGGAAGGAAAACCGCCGCTGTAGTAGCGGGCAACGCATTCGGCATACCGGCGATAGCAGTAGATACGCACGTGAAAAGGCTATCCAATTTGTTAGGTTTTATAGATTCGGGCGACCCGTTTAAGATTGAGGAGAAGCTGAAGGAGCTGCTACCTGAAGAAGACTGGATAAATTCCTCTCATTACCTGGCAACTCACGGAAGGCGAATATGCATAGCCAGGAAGCCGCACTGCAGAGCCTGCGTACTGGCGGATGTTTGTCCCAGTTTTAAACCAGATGCGAAATAAAGGCAGGGAGATATTAAGAGAAGAAATAAGAGGCCGCAAGGTTAAGAATTGAATTAATTAACAGCCGATCAAATTTTCAAACGGGATTCAGATGGAAGATATTGCAAGAGACCGCAGCTACTGTTTATCAATACTTCAAGAGTATACAAAATCCGAGAGTCTGCTTAAACACGCGTACGCGGTGGAAACCTGCGTAAAGGCGTACGCCAAGAAATTCGGCGAGGACGAGCTATACTGGGGAAACGCGGCTTTGCTGCACGACTTTGATTACGAGATGTACCCGACTGCCGAAGAGCATCCTTTTAAAGGATCGGAGATACTTAAGGCAAAAGGTTTTGACGATCTATTCAGAAACACTATTCTGTCTCACGCCGATTATTCAGGCGTGCCGAGAGACACTTTAATAGCAAAGACGCTATTCGCATGCGACGAACTGGCCGGATTTATAACCGCAGTAACATACGTAAGGCCAAGCAAGTCGATTGACGAGGTAGAGGTAAAGTCTGTAAAGAAAAAGATGAAGGACAAAGCATTCGCCAGGAGTGTAAGCAGGGAGGATATAATAAACGGAGCGGAACAACTTGGTGTTCCTCTAGACGAGCACATACAGTTCTGCATTAACGCGATGAAAGAAAACAAAGAGCTGCTGGGGCTATAATGGTAGGTGAGACCGCTGAGAATTTTACATTGAAGGATCAATTCGGCCGGAATTTTGAGCTTTATTCCAATCTGGATAAAAAAGTACTTTTAGTTTTTTATCCTAAGGATAACTCGCCTGTATGCACAAGGCAGCTTAGTGATTATCATACAAACAATAAGCTTTTCGAAGATAACGGAATTTCTGTAGTAGGAATTAATATAGAGGGGGAAGAATCCCATTTTTCCTTCTGCAACGCATTAAGTATTGATACAATAATGCTATCCGACCCAGACAAAAAAATAAGCCGGCGATTCGGGGCATTAAATATTTTCGGTATGAACAAGAGGAAAGTAATACTGATAGGAACAGACAAAAAGATCCTTTACGAGAAATCGGTAATGGCGATATATTTTCTTGATTCGAATCAGCTTATATCGGCATTTAAGAGGGAAGGAATTTTATAAACCAGCCGCTGCCCGGGGTAAATCTATACCATTTCTAGTATTTTAGTGTGAAGTTCATAAAACTTTAAAAAATGCGGTATTGACTTGACAATTTAGTGAATAGATAGCTAAATTTGTCTTAAAATTTGGGAGAATTATTAGAGAGTTTGCTACCGGTTCTAAAATTGTTACGGAGGAAGCATTTTCTTGACTGCGGGGCTTTATATACGTAACTATATTTAATCATTAATTTCTTTTAAATGAATAGCAAATTCTCAATAATAGCTATACTGCTTTTCTCTATACCTATCTTCGGACAGAGCGATTTGAAAGTAATTTCATCCGACCGCTCTTCCATCGTTATAGAATACACGCCAAGCTATTCAGACACAACATATAAGACGATTGACGGCAAGAAGTATATAGATCTCAAACTGACATACGGTTTTGTGCATGATGCAGAGAAGTGGGGAGAGCCGGCGGTACCTGAAAGAACATTCCTAATCGGTGTTCCGGCAGAAACCGGGAATACTATACAGGTAATAAGCTCGACATCATCAACTATTGAGGGCAATCCGGCGCCGAATCCTAAACTGGTGAAAGACGGAAAGCTGACGAAATTTGTTGACGAAGTAGGAAAGGATTATTACAATTACAAAGCCGCTTCAGATATAGTAAGCTTCGGCAATTACGGATTGATGCGCGGGGTACCTACTCAAGCAATAATAATATCGCCTTTCTTATATAATCCATCACAGGGGAACATAAAAGTCTACACGAAAATTCTCTTCAGAATTAACTATAATTCTAATCAACTTGTATCCTCAAAGCCGGCGGGAAGTTTTTTGACAGGCGCACTGCTTAACTACGACGTAGCGAGATACTGGGTAAAGAATACGGCATCTGAATTGAAGAAGAGCGGAGCTGTAAACAGCGTTTTGGCGACCGGCACTTGGGTAAGGTTCGAA
>JBJKTB010000320.1:0-5202 GCA_046703345.1 Ignavibacteriaceae bacterium | reverse complement strand
AGATGATATATGGACGTTCATTTTTTAATGCTCATCTACGTATTTGTGCTTGCGATATTTGTCGGATTCGAGCTGATAACAAAGGTACCGCCAACACTTCATACGCCGCTGATGTCCGGTTCAAACGCGATTTCGGGAATTACGATAGTGGGAGCATTATTAAGCGCGGGTATGCAGCAGTTCACCATTAGCACCATTCTAGGATTAGTTGCGGTAATCTTCGCCATGATAAACGTTGTTGGAGGATTCATGGTAACCGACAGAATGTTAAAAATGTTCAAAAAAAAGTGAGCTGAAACATGGAAGTAATTATAGACATAACTTACCTGGTATCTTCAATATTTTTTATAATGGGCATAAAAGAGCTAAGCTCGCCAAAGACTGCCAGACGCGGTAATTTATACGCCGCAATCGGAATGCTGATGGCTATAGTAATAACTCTTTTTGATCAGCACGTTCTCACGTTTGAGTGGATAATTATAGGAATTATAGTCGGCTCGGCTATAGGTGCTTTAATGGCCGTAAAAGTAAAGATGACGGGCATGCCGCAGATGGTGGGTATGCTCAACGGATTCGGCGGCGGCGCGTCTACACTGGTAGCGTTATCCGAATACTACAAGATAAGTCCTAACATTCCGGCAAATACCGGAGTAGCGATAGTATTAAGTCTTCTGATTGGCGGAGTTACGTTTACCGGTTCAATGATAGCGTTCGGAAAGCTGCAGGGGCTTGTTACCGGAAAGGTGGTAAAATATCCTCTTCAGCATCCGATTAACCTGCTGCTGGTGCTTTTCGTACTGGGTGCAGGAGCATATGTAGTTGTTAATCCCTCGGCCGTTAACATAACCTTAGCCATTACATTTGTCTCATTAGTGCTTGGAGTACTGCTGGTACTTCCCATAGGAGGAGCGGACATGCCTGTGGCAATTTCTCTGCTGAATTCTTATTCGGGCTTAGCGGGCTCTACCACTGGATTTGTTCTCGGCAACAACGAGCTTATAATTGCCGGCGCGCTGGTGGGCGCTTCTGGAATTATATTGACTAACATCATGTGCAAAGGTATGAACAGGTCTCTTATGAACGTACTTCTCGGCGGGTGGGCTTCAGCAGGATCCGTTTCAGCAGAAGCCGGAAGTACAACAAGCATCAAGGGAGACGTAAAATCCGTGGACGCTGAAGAGGCCGCAATGATATTCGACGCTGCCAGCAGCGTTATCATAGTGCCGGGCTACGGCATGGCCGTGGCGCAGGCCCAGCACGCTGTTAGGGATCTTGTAAACGCGCTTGAGAAGAAGGGAATAAAAGTCAGATTCGCTATCCATCCTGTTGCGGGAAGAATGCCCGGACACATGAACGTTCTTCTTGCGGAGGCTAACGTGCCGTACGATAAACTGTACGCGCTTGAAGATATCAACGACGACTTCAGCAACACTGATATCGCTCTTATAATCGGCGCAAACGATGTTGTAAATCCCGCCGCGCGGCACGACCAGAGCAGTCCGATCTACGGCATGCCTATACTTAATGTGGATTACGCCAAGACGGTTATAATTAATAAACGATCGCTGAACGTAGGCTACGCCGGCATAGAAAACGAGCTGTTCTTCGGGACAAACTCTTTGATGTATTTCGGCGACGCGAAAGACGCTATTACAAAACTTACGAACGAAATAAAAAATTTGTAATAATTTAAATTGAAGATGCCGGAGGAAGATAATTCCTCCGGTTTCTGCAGACAACAGCATCCGGCGATTTCTGCTGTAAAACAAGTTTTTAAAGATTATATTTGTCCCATCTTAAAAAACTTGCTGAGAATGAATGAAATATATTCTGAGTTTTTTGCTGCTCACGCTTTTGGCCGCGCCCGCCGAATGTCAGGAGGAGACTTACCGGTTTGATCTTTTTAAAGTTGAGATTAGCGGTCCGGCACTCCGGGTTTACGACAGTTACAACAATATTATTTTTACGCGAGAATTCAGTTCCCCGCAGTCTTACTCTGTTGATCTTGACGGCGACAGCGTTGACGAATTTCTTGTTGTCGATTCATTTAAAGACAAAGGCAGACGATTCTATTCACTCTACATTTTTAACACTATCGATTCGTTCTACCTGGCTGATACTATCAATTCCGGGCTGACTGAACCGTACCCATTTAAGTCGGCAGAAACAGGCGGGATGATAATTGTTTCAGGCGACTCAAGATTTTATTATTTAAATAAGGATACTGCCGACGTCTTTCTTCCCATATACTGCTGGAAATACGAAAGCGGAAAAATCTTGCCGGCTAACGACGAACTATACGATATATTTATCTCTGAAAACGACCAGATGGCAGACATAGTGGACGATTATATGAACGAGAACGGAAAAAGCTGCGCCTCATCCGAAGCGATGAAAGCAGCCATAGCCGCGGTATACGCTAATTACATGCATGCGGCGGAAAAGAGTCTTGCCTCGCAATTTTTAAAAAAGTATTATAACTGCAGTGATTTGAAGGAATTTCAGCAGTCGTTAAACGGATTATTATAAAGGATTGTTTATGAAATTAGATTGGAACAAGTTCGCGGGAAAAACTCTTAACGTTACGATGCACGAGAATTACGGACTTACAATGGATGCCAAATCCAATACTCCGATCTACGAGATTGTCTTCAAAACCGGAAAACTTTCCGAGATTTACGACGACGGAATTCTTCTTGAAACTGAGAGGGAAAAAGAGGAAGTAAAAATCTTCATTCCTTACGATTCAATAAAGTGTGTTGAAATCTTTAATTTTTAATCAGGGGACCTTATTGAAAAAGCTAGTCATTATTCTGCTGCAAGTAATCTTCCTGTCTTTTGCCGTTTATCCGCAGAACATTGAAATTAAAAGTCTACGGGTATATCCGGAAAACAATCAGTCGGCTTTTCCTGTTATTACGCCCACCGGGGAAATGGCAAGACGAATCACAATAGAATTCGACGTTCAGTCGGCTTCAATACCAAACTTCAATATAGTATTCCGCTACTGTGATATGAATTGGAATCCTTACCAGAACATTTTTCTTCAGAATCAGGGCAAGAATATTTCCTACAACCTGGGATTTGAGTATCTGCCGCGAACCGTGAAGAGCGCGCATTTCCATTATAAAGGAAGCTACCCGGATTCGAAAGGTTATGTTGAGTTTCCGTATTCAGGCAAGTGGATGTTTTACATAACCGATTCGCAGGATACTTCGATAATATACGGCAAGGGGAAATTTTACGTGGTTTATCAGGACGTCGCATTAAGAGATACACTGAAGAACGAGCGCCTAGAGGATAAAGTATATTTCCCGACAGATCTTTCGAAAGTATTTAATCTGACCACCGATTTCTATCTTCCGAACGAGTTTTATCCGAGCAGCGTTAACTGCGTGGAGATAGTTGAGAACCATAAGATCGACTACCCTGAAATCATCGGCAGAGGCTTTAACACGAATACACGCCAGTTTTACTGGAACGGAAGCCGGGAATTTTCTTTCATAGCCAGAGATTTAAGGCCGGGAAACGAGTACAGGCAAGTTGATCTGAGAGACATCAATAAGTATAATTCGGATAACGTGAACGCGCAGTTTGACGGGCTGGAGTACTCGAGATTTTTTAAAGAAGGGAACCCGGATCTAAACGGCGGCTCTCTGCTGACCAATTACAAAGATAATTTCGCGACTTATCTCAACGTTACTTTCTCAATAAGGCCTCCGAGTCAGGTTTACGGGGGAATTTATCTGGTGGGCGCCTTCAATAACTGGAAGCTTTCGCCAGATTATCTGATGAAAGAAGATTACGGAGTTTACTCGATTACTATTCCTTTGAAGCGCGGTCTTTACGATTATCAGTATGTTGTTGCCGATAACGATAACGGCGTGATAGATAATGCAGACTGGTATGTGCTCGAAGGGAATGACTACTCCACAACAGACGTATACCACGTTTTCCTTTATTACAACGATCCGAATTACGGCGGCTACGACCGCATAATCGGATACCAAAGAATAGAAAGCAGATAAAAATATGGACAAATTAAACGTTGCCGTTATAGGCACAGGGCATCTGGGCAAACTTCATACAAAAATGTTTACGCAAATTAATGAATGCAACCTCGTGGGAATTTTCGATGCGAATTCTGAGGCGGCTAATTCCGTCGGCGAGGAGTTCGGCGTAAAAGTATTCAGCAGCCTTGAAACGCTTCTTGGGGAAGCAGACGCCGTTTCAATCGCGGCAATTACAAGCTCACATTACGAGCTGGCAAAATACTGTATGGAAAAAGGAATTCACGTTTTTGTTGAAAAGCCGATTACCGCAACAATACCTGAAGCAAAGGAACTAGTGGATCTCTCCGCCGCTAAAGGATTGAATCTTCAGGTAGGTCATATTGAAAGATTTAACCCGGCACTTGTTTCGCTAGATAGATACATAACGGAGCCGATGTTCATTCAGTCGGACAGGCTGGCGCAGTTTAATCCGCGCGGTACCGACGTTGCGGTCGTTCTGGATCTGATGATACACGATATAGATATAATCTTGAGTCTGGTAAAGAGTCGTGTGAAGAACATCGAGGCGAGCGGGGTGGCGGTAGTTTCCGAAACTGCAGATATAGCCACCGCAAGGATTCAGTTTGAGAACGGAGCGGTTGCAAACGTAACGGCGAGCCGAATTTCCCAGAAGAAGATGAGAAAGATGAGAATTTTTCAGAGAGATAATTATCTTTCCCTCGATTTTATTTCAGGCGTTTCCGAAGTTTACCGGCTCGTAGCGATGGATGAGAAACTGGTTTCGGCTTTCATTTCTTTCGGGGAGATGGGAGTCGGGGACAAGAAAAAAAGAGTAGTTTACGAGCAGCCGGAGATAAAGGAAATTAACGCGCTCAAATACGAGCTTGAGCTGTTCGTAAAATCGGTTCTTAATAAGGAGAAGCCCGTAGTTTCCGGAGAAGACGGTTTGAACGCTTTGGAAGTGGCGGATATAATACTAAATAAAATAAACGGATTCAAAGCGGAAGGACAATGAGAAGAAATATCGTCATCGGACTGCTGGCCGAATCGGTTGTTTGTCTGGCCGGCTGCAGCGGTTACAAGACGTTAGTCAATGTATCCAGATTGAAATTTAAGCTCGGCACAGTAAACAAAGTACAGCTTAGCGGGGTTTCTTTGGAAGGCAAGAAACAGTTTAAAGACTTCAATC
>JBJKTB010000319.1:0-4460 GCA_046703345.1 Ignavibacteriaceae bacterium | reverse complement strand
ATAGGGAAATAGTATATCATACCGGAGTTACAATGGGCTTCCGGAATGTAATCTACAGAATACCTTCGGAACATTTTACAGTAATATTATTAAGCAATCGCAACGAAGGCGATACGGAAACACTGGCGGAAAAAATCGTAAAATTATTTGTAGATTAATAAAAAGATTTAATTATTACAGACTTGGTTAATTAAATGAGGATGAATTTCGCAATAGACTTCTATGCGGAAAATTTAATAACTTGATCTGCGATCGAATTAAAATTGAAAAAGAAAAACAGCGGATGAAAAAATTTGAAATACCGGATATATACAGAAGCTCGATAATATCCGGCATAAAAGAAATGCGGAGAAGCGGCGATCCGAGGAAGAAAGATTACACTCCTACGCTGCTGGATTTCGGTCCTTTAAGGATTTTTATAGCGAGACATTTCGGATTCTGTTACGGAGTGGAGAACGCAATTGAGATCGCGTATAAGACGATTGAAGAAAATCCTGGTAAACGAATCTTCCTTCTAAGTGAAATGATACATAATCCCGGCGTAAACGAAGAACTGCTTGCCAAGGGTGTTAGATTCATAATGGATACTTCGGGCAGGCAGATTATAAACTGGGATGAGCTTAATCCGGAAGACGCCGTTATTATACCGGCGTTCGGTACTACATTAGAAATTCAGAATGAATTGAGTTCGCGCGGGATAGACGCGTATAAATATAATACTACATGTCCTTTCGTTGAAAAAGTATGGAACCGCGCGGCTCAGCTCGGCAGCGTCGAATTTACCGTTGTAAGTCACGGTAAGCATAAACATGAGGAAACTCGTGCTACATTTTCGCACAGCATAAGCAGCGCGCCGGCGGTGATAGTGCGCGACATTACGGAAACAAAAATACTCGGAGATGTAATTCTCGGCGAAGCTTCCGCCGATAAGTTTTATTCCTTTTTCAAAGGCAAATATTCGGATGGTTTCAACGTAGAAAAAGATCTGTCGCGTATTGGAGTGGTCAATCAGACTACTATGCTCGCCTCGGAAACACAAGCCATTGCGGATTATCTTAAGAACGCGATGATAAAAAAATACGGCGAAGCGGAAGTCGGCAGTCACTTTGCAGATACGCGCGATACCCTCTGCTACGCTACGAACGATAATCAGGAAGCTACTTACGGTCTGCTTAAAGAGAATGCAGATTTCGCGGTTGTGGTGGGAGGCTACAACAGCAGCAACACCGGTCATCTTGTTGAGCTTTGCGAACAGAAGCTAAAAACCTACTTCATCTCCTCGGCTGATAAAATTTTATCAGGCACAGAAATAAGTCACTTCGACAGCAAGACTAAAACAGAGGTAATCTCAAATAATTATTTACCCTCAACGCGTCCGGTTACCGTACTTCTGACGAGCGGTGCTTCATGCCCCGATGCGGTGGTTGACCAAGTTCTTCAGAAGCTGCTGTCTTTTTTTGAAGGAGTAAAAAATTTTAATGATGTCTTTAAGAAAGCCGAATCGAAAATTTTAAGTTAGATTGAGATTTGTTTTATTTCTCGTAGGGATTTGATTAATCAAATCCCTACTGAAAATATTAGCTAAAAAGATTTTAATATTATTTCTTTTTCTTTAAAGGAATAGTGATGGTGAATTCTTTTGATACCGGAAACAAACACGTCTGATCGTTGCACGGCTGATACTGCAGTTCTCCCTTTAATTCAAGCTTTTGCGCCTTTACGCCTTTTCTCACTTTCATCTCTAGTGTTATTTCGACTGTATTCTCATACAGAGCAAGGTCCGAACTGGAAAAGCTCAGCTTTTTTATGAGAGGTGCGGGATATTTTACCTTAAGCACTTCTGCTTCGGATGTGTCTTTTATCGAGATAACCGTAGGACTAAGGTAATCGTCAAAAGGTTTGTTTGCATTTATGTGCCAGCCGTCTTTAATATCGAGATTGACTTCGACTGTAAAAGATTCTCCTGCAGCAACCGGGCCGCCTTTCTTCACTCCGATGTCTACAACATCCTTAGGTGAATTGTTCTGACATAAATTTATGCCGCTGGAGAGAATGGTTATTAGCGCGGCAGAAAAAAATAATTTTAACGAGCGTCCGATCTTCATTTTTGTTTTCCGTAATTGAATTTATTTGTTTGTCATTACTCGAGCTTATTTATTCGATGCATCTGCCGGGACGTCTATGTAGTAAGCCTGCAGTACTTCTTTTGTAAGATTATTCTGAAGCCATGCTACTACCGCCAGGTTATTTCTATTAATTTTATCTGTCCGCTCTCTCCATCCGCTGAACTTCATACCTCGTCTCCACGAAGGGTATTTAGTCGGATCGTTAAGATACTCGGAGATATTTTTTTCAATCTCGTCTACATTAAAAGATTCTTTAAGATCAGCTTTGCCGTTTTTTAAGGTCAGCGGTGATCCCTTAGCGCTGTCAAGAAGATTTCTTACTACGAAGATATTTTTTGTAACGCCGTTTCCGCCGGGATAATTAATCGTTTTTTCAGCCAGAGCAACGTGCAGGGTAGTTTGATCATTAAGTTTTTCTTTTGATCTGACTGCCAGGTTAACATCGATCTTGGGCCCTTCCCACTTAGCTGATCCTTTTATTTCGGCACTCGGTCTTTCGTTAAGATATTTATCAAGCGCGAATTTATAAACGTTAAATCTGTTTGACGCCATTGATTTGGGTCCGCCGCCTGTCATCTTTTCAGTGCCTTCTATAAATACAGTAGGAGTTCCGAAATTTCCGTCGTAATACAAATAGCGCTGGAAAGTATCCGGATTTGTCATCGGATCGGGCCCAGGTATGTGAACGTGGTATTCGAGGATAGCTACCGCATTTCGCGGGAAATATTCCGACAAAGCCTCGAACGCATAATCGGCGCCTGCGCAGGGCGGGCATTCAGCGCCGGTGAACAATTCCGCAAGAAGAACTTTGCCTTTGTACGCACCGCTTTTTTTGTATTTTCCAGGTTCGAAAGACGACATTTCCTCCTCGCGTTTTTTCAGCAGCGCCTGAACATCGTCTTCGCTAAGACCTTCTTTTTTCGCCAGTGCATACAGCGGAGTAGTAACTTTCTTATCCGTAAACGGTACCGAACCCTGTACATACGCATTTAATGCCTTCTTGTTTTCGCCGGCCTTTTCATAAGTTTTCCCGAGCGTGTACCAGTAATCAAAATCCCACGGAGCCGCCAGGTTTTCGACGGAGGTCATCTCCTTTAACGACTCTTTTTCTTTTCCTTCCGCTGAGTAAACCATCGCCAAATTCTGTTTGAAGGAAACACTCTCTTCGAGAGTTAAATCTTTTTTGTCTTTTTTCAAAGCATCCGACGCCCATGTTTCGGCCTTTTTAAGATCGACCCCTGTCCGCGCGAGGAAAACTGCCGCGTTTGATTTTGATTCCTCTTCATTCTTCTTCTGGCTGTTCTTTAAGTACTCGTCTACCTCTTTATTTACTATTTCGCTCTTTAATTGATCGCGTTCTTTCGCGTCAGGCTTTTCTTCCGCGAGCCATTTGTTAAAATTATCAAGCGCTTCGTCAGTATTGCCGTTAAGGACCGCTTTTGCCGCAGTTCTTATAGCTTCCGTAAGTTTCCCTGCCGCATTCTGGTAGACGGAGAGGTTTGACAGATAAGAAGGGTCGTTCTCATGTCCCTTGATGGCTTCTGTTTCAAGTGCAAGCGCGGAATCCGCTTTTCCCAAATCGTACATTACCAGAGCCTGAGTATCGAGGTACATTCCCAAGCTGCGGGGACTTGCCATTCTGGCACCGTTAACTGCTCTCTGAATGTACACTTCCGCCGTATCCAGTCCGGTTTTCTTCTGAGCCAGTTCGTAGGCTATCGAATTATATATGTTGTATCTTATCATCCCTTGTGCCGTCTCGGCGCAATCGTTAGCATAGTACAGCGCCGAATCAGTATTATTAACATCAAGATAAGAACTGAAGAGAAGATATTTTGCCTGAAGATAGTATTCGCTTTCAGGAAATTCTTTAACGAAACTTTTTAGTCCGGCAATTTTCTCGGCGGGAATTTTAAGAGTCGTTATCTTTTTTATTGCGGCAACATCTTTCTGCTGCGCCGATGCCGTAATTGAAAAAAGCAGTATCATTAAAAGAAGCATTACCGGATTCTTGCATATAATTCGAGCCATGTCTGTCTCCCGTATTTAGTTAATCTTTAAACTAAAAAAAATATTACTCAATCCAATCATCTTTTTACAAAATTATTCTTATTTTTTATTCTTCGGAACATGCTGAATGCGCATCGTTGAAACGGACTTTCTGCGGCTCCGGAATTTTCGATTTAAAAAGCAGGATCGTACAGACAGTTATTTAATGATTAAGAGGCGAAAACAATTTGTTATTCTTTAAGCTATTAGGTAATTTTAAACTTTGAAAAAATCATACAATCATATATGAGAGCCATAATACCGGTTGCCGGAATCGGGAGCAGG
>JBJKTB010000318.1:0-3518 GCA_046703345.1 Ignavibacteriaceae bacterium | reverse complement strand
GGTTAGGCGGCTTCAATGGGGCGAATACTGAGGATTTTATCCCTTGTTAAATTTTCAATGTCTTTTTCCGAAACGACAAGAACAGCGAATGTATCACCCATCGCGTTGAATACTTCTATCGAATATCCGTCATCCGAATTATTTTGAGCATGACGTTCCACTATTGTAGCAACATCCCCCTTTTTCAATTTGTAAGCGGGGAAATCTTTTAAGAGTGCAACTTCACTAAAAAGTTTGTATTTCATATTACTTCACTTAATAATTGGATACATTGTAATAAATTTTGTGGCATCGGATTCAAATTCTCTCATCCATATTGAGCATACATTTAATGTCTTTTCGTTTGGTCCTTTTAATTTCCCTGATTTCCGGTACATTTCACCATACTGTGTCTTGCTTATAAAATGTGCGTCCAAAATTAAGATCTGAGTTCTGATATCATTTTTAAATTTTAACCAATCATCTATACTGTATCCGGCTTTAGATAACCACTGTGATTTATCGTTTCTCTTCCTGGGAGATAATAAATAATTTTTTATTTTCTCATTATTTATTACTGCGGAAGACGGTAATTTCATTATACCTCACTTTATAGGCTTAATTTAATTAATGAGGATATTAATAACAATATATTGTTGAATATGCTTTATGAGATGTTTTAAATGAGAACGCTATATCGGTTGTATTTGCTTCCGAATAAGGATTAAACGTTTTGTCGGATGATAATGGTTGTTGATTCTACCCGCAGCAATTCTGTCCCGCCATATTAAAATTGCCTTAAATTATTTCCAGCAGTTTCATAGACATAATCAGTATCGCGGCGATCAGCACAATCTTTATAAGCTTTTCGCCTTTCTTTACCGACGCCTTCGCCGCCCACCATCCGCCCAATGCATTGCCGGCGGCAAGACTGAGGCCGAATGTCCAGTTTACGTTTCCCGTTATTATAAAGATGAGAAGAGCGGGTACAGTATAAACAAGTACGATAAAAACTTTATGCATGTTCACGTGCACGAGGTCGAACTTAAGAAGGTAATTCAGCGCCGCCATTATTATAAATCCCACGCCTACCTGAACGAATCCGCCGTAAAATCCTATTAAGAACATCGAGAGAAAGACCGCGACAGTTATCTTCTTGTTTGAATTGTTGTCGAAGGTAATTTTCTTCTTAGGTATTATCATAGAAACGATAATGCCTATCATAATTACCCCTAGAATTTTCTGGAACAGCGCGTCGCTTATTTTAACGGCGAGCAGCGCACCCGCTATCGAGCCGGGCAGCGTGAGGAGCGAAAGCTTGAAGCTTAGTCCGAACTGCTGGTATTTTTCTCTTTTAAAGGAATACACAGCCGATATGTTCTGTACGAATATGGCGACCCTGTTGGTGCCGTTCGCCAGCGCGGCATCCAGCCCGAGAAAGATAAGCGTCGGCAGCGTTAACGTTGATCCCCCGCCGGCGGTTACGTTCATAAATCCTGCTATAGAACCTACGCCGAATAGTATGAGTACGGAATATATTTCTGGCACGGAGCGGCTCCTGATTTATCCCAGCAAATTTATGATCTTCACTTCTTCAAAACAACTTCGTAAAGATCCTGCCGCCTGTCGAACCAGTTGAGCGTACTGCCCTGCGATTTATATCTTTTAAGCAGTTCAAGGTCGACGTCGTGTATTACAACGGTTTCAACATTCGGAGTACACTCGGCTGCTATCGCGTCCCTCGAGAACATAAAATCGGAGGGAGTGAAAATACCCGACTGCGCGTACTGTATATCCATGTTTTCTACAAAAGGCAGGTTGCCTACATTTCCGGCCATTGCCGCGTATACTCCGTTCTCAATGCAGCGGGCCTGCGCGCACTGCCTAACGCGGAGATAACCGTATCTCTCGTCTGTGCAGAACGGAACGAATATTATTTCAGCGCCTTTCGATACGGCTATTCGGCTCAGTTCCGGGAATTCTATATCATAGCAAATCTGTATATTAATTTTACCTCTGTCTGTTTCAAAAACTTCTATCTTGTCGCCCGACTGAATCCCCCACCATCGGCGCTCGTTGGGAGTTACGTGAATCTTATATTGTTTTTCCATGGAGCCGTCTCTTCTGAACAAATAAGCTATGTTGTAAAGTTTATCGTCTTCCAGAGTGAAGTGCGAACCGCCGATTATATTTAAATTATATTTTATAGAAAGATTATTGAACAGCTCAAGGTAACGCGGTGTAAATTCGGCAAGCTTTCTCACAGCTACGCCGGGCCTTTCATTCGGGAGGAAGGATAATAACTGCAGAGTGAATATCTCGGGGAACAGTATAAAATCGCTTTTATAACCAGACGCTACGTCTGTGAAGTATTCGCACTGCTGAGCGAAATCCTCAAAGTTGTCTATCTCGCGCATCTGATACTGCACGGCGCAGATCCTTACTTTTTTTGAAGAGACAGTCTTCTTCCCTTTTTGCGGCATGTAATCTATGTTCGACCATTCAAGCAGTGTTGCAAATCCGTCGGAGTCTTCATCGCTTCTCAAATATGAAGGAATAATCCGCTTCAGTACAAAACCGTTCGCTAGCTGGGCGGTGAGCACAGGATCGTGAATATCTTTACTTATTACCTTTTCAATATAATCACGCGCGGTCATCTTCTTTTTATACTTTTTGTAACCCGGAATTCTTCCGCCGATAACAATGTTCTTCAGGTTCTTATTCTTTGCCAGCTCCTTTCTCGCGTCGTACAATCTCCGTGCAAGCTTCATTCCCCTGAAGTCAGGATGCGTCATTATCTCGATGCCGTAAAGAGTTTCTCCATCCGGATCATGATTTGTAATATAGCCGTGGTCGCTGAGTGTCTGCCAGTTGTCGCTTTCTTCGTAAAGGTCAAAATCAACTATGAGACTGCTGGAAGATGCGACAATCTCTCCGTCGAGCTCAATGCATAGTTGTCCCTCTGGAAAATATTTAAGCTGGCTTTCGAACTGCTCTAAGCTCCATGTCTGCATTCCCGGAAAACATAGCTTTTGCAGTGCTATAAGTTTGTTGAAATCATCGTGCCTTAGCTGCCTCAACACAATCTTTTTTGCAATGGTCTTCAAGTCTATCTTTTTCATGTTAATTCTCTAAGGATTATTAATGGATGTGTGCTTATTTTATATTATTTAATTCAAACAAGACAAAATTGCAAGTTTTTTACTCAAATCCGGCCATACATTGTGAGGTATGTCTGAATTCCTAAAACTTCTTTCGATTTCACTTCGATTGTCCGGAAGGAAGATTGAGATGGTTGGGATGAGTTGAAAAGCTACAGGATAATACCGTCTGAAACTTGCTCACCCCAATCTCCATTCATGCAGAGATAGAAAGAAAAGTAAAGGTCATGATTGCAAATAAGCCCTTCTCTTTAGAGGCTGTGTGAAAATTGAATTATAATACATTTTTTAGATTTTTCTTTGACCTGTATTTTGGCAGATGTGATTTTTTAAAATTAAATTAGCCTTACTATCCTTCGGCTAATTTCCAGTTATAAT
>JBJKTB010000317.1:0-6312 GCA_046703345.1 Ignavibacteriaceae bacterium | reverse complement strand
GCCAGGTAATTATCGCGCCACATGTTTATCTCCATCCTTACACGCGGGGAGTTCTCCAGTCCTCGCCTATAACCTTCCCTTGCTAAATATTCCTCTTCGATAACCTTTCTCACGCGGGCGCTCAACTTTTCCGTAACGACGCGTTTGGAAACATTGGCGGTGTAAAAACCTTCAAATATAAAGTACCTCAGAAATTCCTCCACAGTTAACGGATTTTCTTTAAAGTGAAGAAATTCCATATTTAATGTATCCGGGCCGAGCTGCTGTTCGATCGATAAAATGTCTCCCGCGTTCAGCCAAACGTCTGTTGTATCAGCTATATGTTCAGCTCCTTTTCGGTTTTGAAGAACGGCCGTTATCTTGTCAGCAATTCTGTCGAATAAGTGAGTGTCCGCCGAAATTTTTTTATCTTCAAAAAATTTCTTCATAAAAGCATCGTAGATATCGGCGGTCTGACGCTTTACGATATTTTCTTTAATCTTATCGTAAGCGTTCTTCACGTCTTCGGAAGTACGCGACTTCTTAACTTTATTTTTCAGAAAAAATATTATCCAGTCGTCGGCAGGCTTAAACGGTTTTGTAAATCCCCCTACTTTCAGCGAATACAAAATATCTTCATACGGCTCTTCCATATCGCCGTATTTAATTTCCATTTGTGAGATAGCCAGGTTCGGAGAAGAAGAGATCGTATCAGCTGAAAGCCCGTCTTTCAGCCTATCGTACAGATTAAAAATCTCGGACGAATCCTTGGAAGTAATCGCAAGGACATTCAGATTAGTAAAATATTTTTCTATATCAGCATCAATTTCTTTATCGCTCACAACTATTTTATTTGATATTTCGTTCCTGTAAAGCGCGTCTCTCACGTACATATTCTCAAGCGCTTTAAAGGAATATTCCATCACGGCGGAAGTATCGTAGCTTAAATTTTTAGCTTCCAGCGCCCAGAGTTTTTCGGCAATAACCGAGTAAAGCAGGTCTTCTTTTTTAGCTTCTTTCGAAACAGCATTGCCGTAGGCCTGCGGCGTCATTTCAAATCTTTCCCTGAATTCGTTAACGGAAATATTTTCCGGACCGACCTTCGCCAGTACGCTGTCGTGCTGGGCGAACGCAAATGAAGAAAGCATGATTACGCTGAAAAAGATTTTACGACAAATATTCATTTCAAATTTCCGATTGTTTGTACGGCTTAATTTTAAAAGAAGGGAAAATCCTCGGAACAGTTTTTCTGTATTTCACATACATGTCTCCAAACTTTTCTACAAGTTTCCTTTCTTCATAAAACGAGCCGATATAAAAATAAGCTATAATACACAATAAAAATGTAAGATAATTCAAATCCATCTCCGGCCGAAAAGCCAGAAACAAAATTGAAAACAAGTAAAGCGGATGTCTTACGTATTTATAAGGTCCCCGTATTCTGAGAGTCAGTTCCTCATCGAGTTCCTCTTCATCGTAGTTTTTTTTAAACCATCTTAAAATCTGATTGATACCGATAAATTCCCGCACATCAAAATATTTCAAAGTCCATAGAAGTCCTACCAGGCTTCCTAATTGAGGGACTAGTATAATAAAGTCGAAAGGATAAGGCAAGTCGAATACGGTAACATGATCGTTGGGAACAAGAGTATAAATCAGATAAAATATAATCAGCGAGAGGACGATATATATTGCGCGGTAAAATGCTATGAGGCCGCCTAAAAAAGAGGCGACGGATTTTTTTATTTTATTGGAAGCGAGCACAGAGTGAATGATTCCGAAAATAGAAAACAGAAGAATGATGACGAATACGTCTTCCGCAGGGGTCATTACAGCTCTCTGCGAAGTCTGGCGATAGGAATTCGTAATTGTTCTCTATATTTGGCTACGGTTCGTCTCGCGATATGAATACCTTCATCGTTTAATATCTCCGCGAGCTTGTCGTCGCTGTAAGGCGAGTTTTTATCCTCTCCGTCAATAATTTCCTTAAGTCTTTCCTTAATATGTTTGTTCGAGACTTCCTCTCCGGAGTCGGTGCTGAGCCCCTCGCTGAAGAAATATTTTAATTCGTGTATTCCCATCGGGCTCTGAACGTATTTACCGTTTACAACCCGGCTTATAGTTGAGATATCCATCTGAATTTCATCGGCGATATCTTTATATATCATTGGCCTTAGAAATTTCGGCCCCAGATCGAAGAACTCGTATTGTTTTTCAACTATTGCCTGCATTATCTTCATCAGAGTCTCTCTTCTCTGCTGTATGCACGCGATAAACCATTTTGCCGACTCGAATTTTTCTCTCAAGAACTTATATGTGTTCTTCTCCCTCGGCGAAGCTTTTTTATGCTTCTTGTTATGCTCTATCATCTCCAGATAAGTCTTGCTTAAGGTTACCGATGGAACACTTTTATCGTTAAGAGTAATTACAAAGTTGTCGTCTAATTTCTCCACGATAAAATCGGGAGTTATCTGATTCATCTCGATCGAATCTATGTTGCCTTCGCCCGGCTTGGGATTGAGATTTTGGATAAGATCAACCGTAGCTTTCAAACCTTCGTCGGTGAGATTCATTTTTTGTTTTATTGCATCATAGCGCTTCTGTGTGAAATCGTTGAAGTGATTTTCAAGAAGCTCCTGCGCCAGATAAGTGTAATAAGGATCGTACGCAGCGTTGTGCAGCTGAACAAGAAGGCATTCCTGCAGATCCCGGCAGGCTATTCCCAACGGATCAAACGTCTGAATCTTCTTAAGCAGCGTTTCGGCATCGTCTTTTGAAATATTTATATGCTCAAACATTTCCAGGTCGCGGAGTATATCTTCAAGATTGCTTTTCAGATAGCCGTCGGAATCAAGATTGCCTATTATCTCTTCGCCGAGCATGTACATGTCGTCATTTAAATTAAGCATGCTGAGCTGATCTTTTAAATGTTCGCTGAGACTGACGCGCGCGGGCGCGAGAGGCTGGTAAATTTCGTCGTCCTTGCTCCGGTTAAGCCTGTCCGAATCATAATCGTAATCATTCATAAAATCTTCAAGCTCGAACTCGTTTTTTTCGTAATCTTCGTATTCTTCCTCAGACGAGTCGTCCTGTTTTTCTTTTTCATCGCGGTTTTCATTCAGCTCAATCTCTTCCTCCATTACTTCTTCAAGTATCGGATTCAGCTCCAATTCCGTTTTGATGCGCTGCTCGAGCGCCAGAGTATTTAACTGGAGCAGCTTCTGATACTGAATCTGCTGCGGTGAGAGTTTCTGCTGCTGCGATAATTTTTGACTTAACGATAACATGTTGCTAACCGAGTATTTCTTTTAATGATTGATACCATTTTTTGCCGTATAACCTTGTTAACGATTCTTTACAGAAATCTATAAGCTTAAGCTGCTGCTTTGTTCCGTTTTCAAGAGCGGGTTTGCATTCTCCGAATTTTTCAAATCTCAGAACGTCGCCGCCGAATTTTGAAACCCTTATTGGAAACAGGTGACATGAAATCGGTTTCCTGAATTTTATCTTCCCGTCGAAATATGCCTTTTCGATTCCGCATTTTGCAATGCCTTCATCATAGTAAACAAAGACGCAGGCTTTATTGTTAACGCTTGACGTCATTATCTCGCCGTCTTTTATTTCATAAAATCCTGCAGCGTCTATTCTTTCAATATGCGCTTTTGGAAGATATTCTTTTACTGTATCCAACACCGATTGAATTTCGTGAATTTCCTCTTCTAAAAGAGGAGCGCCGTATTCGCTTTCCAACGTGCAGCAGGCGCCTTTGCACTTTTGAAGATCGCAGCAAAAACTGGTTTCCGCGATTTCTTTCCGTATTAAAACGTCTTCTACCGGTATTACGTTGTTGTTTAACATTGGAATAATTTTTGATAGAAAGATAATAATTTGTTATCTAATAGAAAAATTTAAATCCTTTTCCGGCTGAAAATGTAAATAAATTAAAACTTCAGCCCTGCAGGTATATTTTACCTGAAATATCATTTTCGTCTGATGATTTCAGATTCTTTCAATTTCAGTCACGGCGCTTATAAGTTTTTTAAATATGAAAGTTAGTTTTCCGCAAATGGAGCGCATAGAAAAATCATAATATTATCGATTAAAATCAAACTTTTTAAAGTGCCCGCTCCGCTGCCCGAAGAATTTAAATTCAACACATTCATTTTATCAAGGAGGTTAGTATATTTACTTTTTTTATCACAAAATTAGCCGGCGCAAATGGATATAAAAGATAAAGTCATACTAATTACAGGCGCATCCAGCGGCATAGGTTATAATCTGGCTCTTCAACTCGCGAAGGAAAAATGCAGCCTGGCTCTTCTTGCGAGGAGAAAAGATGTTCTAGATAATCTCGCCGGATCGTTAAGAAAATCAGGCTGCAAGGCTTCGGCATTCGAATGCGATGTAACAGATTTAAGCTCCGTAAACAAAGCCTTCTCACAGGTGAAGAAGGAATTCGGGCGGATTGATATCGCTGTTTTAAATGCGGGCGTAAGCGGCAGATCTTCGGTAAAAAAATTCGACGCCGGTTCGGCGGCCGAAACTATAAATGTAAATGTC
Organism: Ignavibacteriaceae bacterium; assembly: GCA_046703345.1. Classification (GTDB taxonomy): domain Bacteria; phylum Bacteroidota; class Ignavibacteria; order Ignavibacteriales; family Ignavibacteriaceae; genus FEN-1297. Next base: position 1,773 of record JBJKTB010000317.1, on the reverse strand, counting down.
AACGGTATAATAAACTGCTTCAATGAAATACTTCCCTATTTTTTAAATGAAAGGAAGGGAATGATAGTCGGCATTTCAAGCTTGGCAGACGGCAGGGGCTTTCCGAAAAGCGGCGTGTACTGCGCAAGCAAAGCGGCTGCTTCGATTTTTCTCGAAAGCATGCGGGCTGAGCTGAAGGCCTTCGGAATAAAAGTCATTACGGTTAAACCGGGCTTCGTAAAAACTCCGATGACAGACAAGAACGATTTTAAAATGCCGTTTTTAATGAGTCCAGAAAAAGCAGTAAAGATTATCATCTCCGGAATAAAAAAGGAAAAACGAATAATTCAATTTCCGCTATTCACGGTATTGGGTTCTAAGCTGCTTAAGTATATGCCCGATGCGCTTTTCGAAAAAATAGCGGCAAAAGTCTGATGACGGAACAAGCAGCGCCGTTCTTATATTATTTTATCTACACGCACTTAATAACGAATTTTTAAAGTTCTCTTAGACATTTTTAATATCTTTTTTTATATTAGGCTCAATAGGGGATGGGCCGCATGAAAAAAATCATCCTATTATTAATTGTTATCCGTTCCGCCCTAGTTTTCTCCCAATCCGAAAAAAATCTTTTACTGAGCGAGGTGATGTTCAATCCTGCAGAGGCGAACGGTGAGTTCATCGAGATTTATAATTTCGGTGACACGGAAAGCATTGATCTGCGCGGATTCAAGATAGTTTATTACAGCTCGAAGCCGGACTGTCTTGTGCCCGCAAAAGTAACCGCGCTTCTGCCTCCGCATTCATACGCGGTAATTTTCGAGAATGATTATAACCTGGATTCGGGAGCCTACGGTGCTGCTGTTCCTGCAAACTCGATAGTAATGAAAATTTTCGATAACTCGTTCGGCACTTCGGGTATGTCTAATTCATCAGACAGGCCGGTAACGCTTATCTCGCCGGAAGGCGATACTGTAGATACTTATTACTATTCAGCCGATAACGAGAAAGGATTTTCCGATGAAAGGATACTGCTGAATAAAAACGCTCCGGGGATGAACTGGAGCAACGGAAAAAATATTAACGGTACACCTGGATATAAAAATTCGGTTTCACCTTTCGATTACGATTTAAGTTTAAGAAGACTTGAAATCTCTACACAGTTACCTGAAGCCGGAAGGGATATAGAATTTTATGCCGTTGTGCGAAATTCCGGTTTAAAGTACGCCGGCAGTTTTAAACTTTTATTTTATGACGATGAAAACCTGGATTCAGCCGCACAATCGCCGGAGCTGATAGGAGAGAAAACGTTTACCGGACTCTCGCCTGGTGATTCTGCTGCGGTAACATTTTCGGCACTGATCAGCCGGACCGGTGAACACGCTGTAATAGCGGAAATTTATTTTGAAGCCGATGAAGATTCATCAAATAATTATTTAAGAAAAGTTTTTACAGTTCGTCCTCCCCCGCCGGAATTCAACAGCGTTGTTATAAATGAAATAATGTACGCTCCTTCTTCCGGTGGACCCGAATGGATCGAGCTTCGCAACAACACTCAGCATCCGGTAAATATTAAAAAGTGGAGCCTCTCGGATAATTCTTCTAAATCTATTCTAACGGATTCCGACTTATACATTGCCGGGAATTCGTTCCTTGTAATTAGCAGAGATTCATCTATAAAAAATATTTTCAAAAATAATTATCAATTTCTGGTTGCCGGTTTTCCGTCTCTAAATAACACGGGAGACGCGGTTGTAATAAAAGATTCTCTCGGATTTTTAATCGACAGCGTTT
>JBJKTB010000316.1:0-4583 GCA_046703345.1 Ignavibacteriaceae bacterium | reverse complement strand
CCGGCAGCTCCATTATAAAATTATGCGCGTTGGCGGTTCGCGCCGCTTCTATTATTCTCTCTTCGGGATAATCTCCCAGTCCGTAAGCGATATTGCTCTTGATAGATTCGTTGAAAAGAAATGTTTCCTGCGTTACTATTCCCATAAGCGACCGAAGCCCGCTGATTTTAAAATCTTTTATGTCGGTTCCGTCGAGCAGAATTTTTCCGCCGGTGGGATCGTAAAATCTAGGGATGAGATCCACCAGTGTTGATTTGCCGCCGCCGCTCGGGCCGACAAGCGCGACTATCTCCCCGCGATTTACTGTAAAATTTATGTCGTCGAGAACGAGCTCTTCAGCGTCGTCGTAATGAAAAGAAGTATGATCGAACACCAGCGCTTCTTTAAATCCGTGAATGTCGAGTGCATTCGTCTTATCAACTATTGTCGGTTTAGTATCGATGATCTCGAATATTCTGTCGCCCGCCGCGCTTGACTCCTGAATGCGGTTGTTAACCGAGCTCAGTTCCTTTATCGGGGGCATCAGCTGAAAGATCGCGAAAAGGAATCCCATAAACTCGCTTGCCTTAAGCGCACTGTGCTGAAGTACGAGCACTCCGCCGTAATAAATTATTACCGCTCCTACTATAACGCTGAGAAACTCGGTTATTGGCGATGAGGCGTTCCTTATCCGCACAATCCTCAGCATAGTCTTAAAGTAATTATTAGTTTCGGTAACGAACTTCCTGTTCTCGTACTCTTCCATGCCGAACGACTTAACTATCTTCACTCCCGAAATTGTTTCCTGAAGAATGCTTGTAATGTCCGCCATCTTCGCCTGCGCGATTGTGCTGTGCTTTCTCAGCTTTAATCCTATCCACGCGATGATGAACATTGAGAAAGGAAGCACCACAAATGCCAGCACCGTCAGCTGCCAGCTTATGCTTAACGCGATACCCACGAATACGATAATCGTAAGCGGATCGCGTATCATGTTGAGGAACGCGGCCGAGATGCTGTTCTGCACTACGTTAACGTCGTTGGTGATTCGCGATATTAAATTGCCTACGCGCTCCTTCTTAAAGTAGCTCATCGGGAGCTCGTGAAGATGCTTGTACGCCTTGTCCCTTATATCCTTCATCGTACCCTGCTCTACGTAAGACAGGAAATACGCCTGAAGATAGCCGAACACGTTTTTCAGAAGGAAAGTGAAAACTACGAGAAAGCATATCTTAAGCAGCGCTTCAACTTTATCGCCGCTGAACACGTAATTGTTAAATGTTGTGGTAATGCTGTGCTGAAGCCGTATTATCCAGTCGGGCAGAAAACTTGCCGCTCCGGATACCGCCGTTGTGGTTTGAGCGCTTTGCGCCGCCTGCTTTTCCTGGAACAGCGTATCAAGCAGCGGTATAGTTAAATAAACCGACATACCGTTCAGCAAAGCGTAAAGCACTGTGCAGATTATGGAAATACCAAGATGCTTCCAGTAGGGCTTTACGAATTTTAATATTCTTAAATAAGTATTCACTAAGCGCTGTAATCGGGAATTAATGGAATGTTCCGGATGCCGCAGCCTCCGTCAATCCGGATTGTATCAACCATCCGGCCTTCTTTGTAATTAAATATTTTTATTGACGCTTTATCCTTAAATCCGTCGTCGAAAATTATAAAATTATTGATTAGGATAAAATTCTTCACCCCTCCGCCTTCCCACCTGGCGGCTATTTTTTTCTCTTTCAGAGAATAAATTATTATCCCGGATGTGTTCGGGTCTTTAGAATAAAGAGTTTCGTTGTTCGGCGTGATGTCAAGAGTAGAAATTATCAAATACTTTGAGTCGGCTGTCCATTCAACCTGGTTCAGCTTGAGCGGCGTAATTGCAACCAGTATATTTGATTTCCTTCCGCTTTCTTTTAAATAAATAAAAGTTTTGCCGCTCGCCGCGGTGTCAACGGCGTATTTTCCTCCTGGTGAATCAAGATCGGTATTATTCTCCGGCGGCTTGGGATACGCGTCTTTGGTTATATCGTAAGTACGTTTCTCGTCAACAAGCTCTTTGCCGAAAGTGTTGAAGATCTGAGTCTTCTGATTAATATAATTGGCTACTATGTCGTCGAATGAATTAAGAACCACTTTAAATGTGCCGTCGGGGCCCCATGATGTAAAGACCTGAAGCCCGCTTCCAATTTTTTTTATAAGAGTTACTTTTGAAGAATCAGCATTAAAAAGATAAAGTTTTAATCCGTCAACGAATGGAAACACCCCTCTCTTTCCGTAATTGCGCGCGGTTAAAAAGAACGCTGCTTTCTGATCTGCTGAATATGAGAAATCAACCACCTTCTCATCCCTGTCAGACCAGAACGGTGTAGATTTTTTGGCAGCGTAATCGTAAAGGTACAAGCCGGGATTTCCGTTAATCATTCCGACGAAAATAAAATCCTTAAATGTATCGTCTTTATTTATAACGGCAGAGCGCAAGGCAACTTTTTTATTTTTACCTGGCCCGGAATCTTTCCCCGAACATCCGAAGAATACTGTTGCCGCCGCTAACAGCAGCACAAGACTTAATTTACGCATTAAGTAAACCCGCCGTTTTTACAAACAAACTTAATATAAACTCGATGATTTTCATAAAATATTCCCAGAGCGGACTGTAAATCAGGAATAAAAGAAGTATGGATCCGTAACTTCCCAGATTCATCAGCTTTGCCGTATACTGATTTGGGAAAAGGTCAAATAATATATGCGAACCGTCTAGCGGCGGAATTGGTATAAGGTTGAACGCAAAAAGAAATATATTGAAGAATACGCCGTACCAGAAAAACCCGGTTACGTAGTGTCTGTAAGCGATTCCGGAATGAGCGAATGCCGCGAAGCAGGCAAAAAATATTACGGCGAGAATAAAATTAGAGAGTGGGCCGGCAAATGAAACAACCGCGTCGTCCCTGAATGGATCTTTGAAATTGTTACGGTTCACGGGAACAGGCTTTGCCCATCCGATAAGCGCAAATCCCGATGCGAACGAGGCAAGCGGCATAATATAGGTGCCGACCAGGTCGGCATGCTTAAACGGATTCAGAGTCAGCCGGCCCTGCCTCTTAGCCGTGTCGTCGCCCAGCCGCGCCGCCGACCACGCATGCGCGAACTCATGAATGGCTATCGATACAAAGAACATCGGCAGAAATGTTATAAAAGAAATTAATTTTTCGCTTACTTGAATATTCTCCAATTTTTTATCCTCTCGGGTGAAAATCTCTGTGAACTTGCTTTATATATTCCCTGTCTATGTGCGTGTAAATCTGAGTTGTCGATATATCCGAATGACCCAGCATTTCCTGCACTGCCCTTAGATCCGCGCCGCCCTCAATTAAGTGGGTCGCGAACGAATGCCTGAATGTGTGAGGATGCACTTCCTTATGTATCCCAGCTTCGGCTGTGTACCTGTCGACGATTTTCCAGATTCCCATCCTCGACAGCCTCGTTCCTCTGCCGTTTAAAAAAAGATAACCGTGACTCTTGGTCTTCTTCTCCAGCAGCACCCGGCTTTCGCGGAGATAAGTCTTTATCCACCCGATTGCGCTGCTGCCTATCGGAACCAGCCTTTCTTTAGATCCCTTGCCGAATACTCTTATAATCTCCTCATCTAAAAAAAGATCCGGTATTTTTAAATTAATTAATTCCGATACGCGGAGCCCGCACGCGTACAGGGTTTCAAGCACTGCTTTGTCTCGAAGCCCGAGCTTTTCGCTTACATCGGGCGCTGCAAGAATCGCCTCCATCTCGCTAACCGTAAGCACAGGGGGAAGCGTTTTCGCCAGCTTCGGCGACGGGACCTTATCAAGAGGATTCTCTTTTATGTAGCTGCTCCTTAAAAGATAAATAAAGAATCCTTTTATAGAAGAGTGATATCTTGATGCCGATGTGCTGTTCAGGCCTGAGTCCTTCAGCAGTTTAAAAAAAGCCGCCATGTCTTTGTAGGAGACTTCGGAAAGATCGCTTATCCCGCTGCTTTCCAGATAGCGCAGCAGCGCTGTGATATCGTTGCCGTAAGAGGCAACCGTGTTATCCGAAAGATTTTTTTCCAGTTTAAGTACGGTCAAATATTCATTTAGGAAAATGTTCATGTGTTGTCTTGCTTGCCGTCTATGCCTTTTTCCATCTCGTCTTGTTTCGGATATCTTATTCTTCTGTGATGCTGCCCTAGCAGAATGCTTGTGAATGATTCTTTTATTTTTGTTAAATCGCTGAAAGTAATAGGCGACTGATCGAGCTGTCCGTCGTCGAGCCGCGACTCAATTATTTTCTCAATAAGATTTTCCACTTTCACCGGATCTGGATCTTCCACCGCTCTTACCGCCGACTCGCAGCCGTCGGCAAGCATTACTATGGTCGTTTCTTTTGTATCCGGTATAGGTCCGGGATATTTGTAGTCTTCTATGTTAACCTTTTCCTCGCCGTAGAGCTTAGTTGCCTTGTCGTAAAAATACGAGATTGTCATCGTGCCGTGGTGCATCGGTATAAAATCTATTATCTCCTGAGGCAGGTTGTTTTCCTCCGCAAGAGAGATCCCTTCGTTAACATGCTTAACTATCAGGCTCACGCTC
>JBJKTB010000315.1:0-6778 GCA_046703345.1 Ignavibacteriaceae bacterium | reverse complement strand
CCAGATAAAAATCCTGCCCGGTAAGATTCTTATTTAATTCAACAGAAATCGTATCCGAATTGTAGCCAATGTACGAGGCGATCAGTTTATAACGGCCGGCTGGAAGTTTCAGCTCATATTCGCCTTCTTTATTTGCTGCCGTACCGTAAGTAGAATGCGCAACCCTGACATTAGTGTAGCTCAATGACTGTTTGCTGTTCTTATCCGTAACGCTTCCCCTTATGAAATAGCTTTGAGCGAAGGCGGGGAGATTAAGCAGAACCGCTGTAATTAAAAGGAGTGCCAGTTTCATAAATCTTGGATTTTTGTAGCTGTAAGATCGTAAATCTGCCGTTAATTATAAATAGAAAAATGGGTAATGCCGCCCGCTGCGGTAGTTTTATTTGGAGCACAGCAGCGGTTTTTACGTTTTATTAGAAACCTATTATTCGTAATTTTATGTCCTATTTTGAACTAATCCAATTCCGAGGAACACTAATGAAGTTGAATTATCTCTTAACCTTTGCGGTTTTTCTGTCGCTGTCCGCGCTTTCCGCCGCGCAGGTTAAAATAAATTTTACTGAGTACGATTTGAATAACGGTCTTCATGTTATTCTTCATAAGGACGATTCCACACCTATCGTTGCCGTCTCCGTTATGTATCATGTCGGTTCAAAAAACGAAAAGCCTGACCGTACCGGCTTCGCGCATTTCTTCGAGCACTTAATGTTTGCAGGTACCAAATACATAAAGCCCGGCGAATATTATAAATTGGTTCAGAACGCAGGCGGCGAGCTCAACGCGAACACAACTCAGGACAGGACTTTCTATTATGAAATTCTTCCTTCGAATCAGCTTGCACTGGGGATCTGGCTCGAGTCGGAAAGAATGATGCATTTAACTATCGACAGCGCGTCGGTTGAAACACAGAGAAAAGTGGTAAAAGAAGAAAGAAAGCAGCGCTACGACAACCAGCCTTACGGCAGCATGCTAGAGCAGATATTTAAACGGGCATATAAGGTCTATCCTTACAAATGGGTGCCGATAGGATCGGAACAGTATATTGATAAAGCAACAGTGCAGGAGTTCAGAAATTTTTATCATGAATACTATGTCCCTCAAAACGCGACTCTTTCTATTGCGGGCGATATCAATATAGACAATGCGAAGAAATTAATCGAAGAATATTTCGGCGGTATTCCCAGAGGGAAGGAAAAAATATGGCGCCCAGACACTGTTGAACCCGAACAGACCGCCGAAATCCGGGATACCGTTTACGATAATATTTCGCTTCCCGCGGTTGTGGAAGCTTATCATATACCCGCGCTCGGAACGAAAGATTTTTACGCCATTGATATGCTTACTACTCTTCTCTCCACCGGTCACAGCTCGCGCCTCTATAAAGCGCTTGTCGATGAGCAGCAGAAAGCCGTCGACGTTACAGCGTACTCATTCGGACTTGAGGCGCCGGGTCTTTTCGTCACTCTGGGCATCGCCAATGTAGGAGTAAAGCCCGCTAGTCTGGAAAAATCGATGAACGAACAGATTGATAAAGTTAAGAATGAACTAATCAGTAGTGAAGAACTGCAGAAGCTGAGGAACCAGGTCGAGTCGCGTTTCGTGGGCGGCAATTCTACAGACATCGGCGTTGCCGAAAATCTGGCTCAGTATCACGTTCTTTACGGAAATACAAACCTGATAAACACTAATATAGACAACTATATGAAAGTGACGCGCGAAGATATAAAGCAAGCTGCCGATAAATATCTTGTTAAAACCAACAGGGTTGTACTGTACTACCTTCCTAAATCATCACTGCGCGGAAAGGAGGGCAAATAAAATGAAAAGGGCTATCGTATTATTTATTGTATCTCTTATTATAGTACCGCTGCACGCGCAGGTTGACAGAAGCAAGCCGCCCCAGCCAGGTCCGGCGCCGGAAGTAAATCTCGGTAAATACGAATCGTTTAAACTTGATAACGGTCTGAAAGTTTTTGTGGTTGAGAACAGGAAAATTCCGAGAGTGGGATTTTATTTTTTAATAAACCGAGATCCTCTTCTTCAAAAAGATCAGGCGGGCTATATTACTGCGGCGGGACAGCTGCTCGGTACCGCCACGAAAACACGTACTAAGGATGAGATAGATAATGAAGTTGATTTCATGGGCGCAACTCTGAATACTTTTTCTACCGGCGTCTTCGGAATGTCGCTCAGAAGCTATTCGGATAGCCTGCTTAATATTATCTCGGATGTGGTTGAGAACTCCGTCTTCAAAAAGGATGAACTCGATAAGATTAAGAAAAGAATGAAGTCGGAGCTGCTTAACGCAGAAGATAATCCGCAGTCAATAGCCAATGTGGTTGGAGATGTGCTGAGATACGGCCGCGATTTCCCGTACGGCGATCATCCCAGCGTGCAGTCAATTGAGAAAATTACTCTGGAAAAATGCAGAGAATATTATTCTACGTACTTCAAACCGAATATCTCTTATCTGGCGATTGTCGGTGATATGTCTGCTGAAGAAGCGAAACCTCTTGTAGAAAAATATTTCGGTTCGTGGAAAGCGGCAAAAGTTCCGCAGTTCAGTTACAAAATTCCGCAGCCTCCGGCAAAGACTGAAGTGGCCATGGTAGACAGGCCGAATTCTGTTCAATCTATTATTAATGTGACTTACCCGGTAATATTAAAGCCCGGAAGCGGGGATGTTATAAAATCCGCCGTGATGAACACCATTCTCGGCGGCGGAGCCTTCCGCCTGTTTAAGGATCTGCGCGAAACGCACGGCTATACTTACGGCGCCTATTCAAATCTTTCGATGGATCAATATGTCGGTTATTTCAATGCGGAAGCGTCTGTGCGGAATGCGGTAACCGACAGCGCCGTAGCGAGAATTCTTTATGAGATGAAAAAAATCCGCGACGAGAACGTTTCGAGCGATGAGCTGCAGGAAGCGAAGAACTATCTGTCGGGAAACTTCGCCATCGCCCTCGAGCAGCCGCAGACCATTGCAGCGTTTGCAATCAACATTGATAAATATAATCTGCCGAAGGATTATTATCGTAATTATCTTAAGAATGTAGCGGCGGTTACTATAGGCGATGTGAGACATGAAGCGGAGAATTATATTAAGCCAGACCATGCTTATATACTTGTTGTCGGCAACGCAGATAAAGTATCTAACGGACTAAAGCAGTTCGGCCCCGTTGTAGATTACGACAGAAGAGGAAACAAAATAGAAAATTCCGTTGCGGAAATTCCAAAGGGATTAACCGGCAGAAAAGTTGTGGATAATTACATCGAGGCTATCGGAGGAAAAGAAAATATTAGAAAAGTTAAGGACCGTACGACTTATATGACCGGCGAAGTGAGAGGTCAGAAAATTTCTATGACGGTTTATCAGAAAGCTCCGGATAAGCTTAAACAGGTAATTGAAGCCGGTCCGATGAAGCAGAATGTGTACTTCGACGGCAAGACAGGCATAATGGAAGTCGGCGGTAAAAAACTTGAGGTTAACGGAAATGAGCTTGAAAAGCTTAAGCTCGAATCGACGCTCGATCTGCTTACCAATCTTGATAAGATGGGCATAAAAACCGAGCTGCTCGGCATGGAGAAAGTAGACGGAAAGAATACTTATAAAGTAGCTATGATATTTCCGTCCGGAACAAAATGGATCCAGTATTACGATCCGCAGACATGGCTGAAAGTGAAAGAGCAGAAAAATATAACCGTGCCTCAGGGTACCTTTACACAGAATACTTATCTGGGCAATTATAAGAACGTGGACGGAGTGAAATATCCGTTTTACCTTAAACAGACCCTTGGAGCGCAGAGCCTTACGTTTAAAGTCGATTCGATTAAAGTGAATTCGGGGCTGAACGACAGCATGTTTGAAGCCCGGTAATTATGTTAAAAGTTGTTTTTAAAAATATTTTTTTGTGAATATAGTATATGCAGAAAAGAAAATATTCGGTTGTGGTGTTCGATCTCGGCAATGTGCTGATCCCCTTCAACTACGACCTCGTGATACAAAGGTTCAATAATATATCTCCGGGACTGGGCGACAAGTTTCTTAAATACTACAGGGATAATTACGAAATTCACCGCAGCTTTGAGCGCGGCGATTTATCCGAAGATGAATTTACGGCCAGAATGCTGGATGTGCTGGAAGGTAAAGTTGACCATAAAACTTTCTTTGAATATTATTCGAAAATCTTTAAAGTTAACGAGAATGTTGCCTCGCTTCTGCCTGTGCTTAAAGAAAAATATATGCTTGTTCTTCTTTCAAACACAAACTCTATTCATAAGGAATACGGATGGAAAGATTACGATTTTCTGAAATATTTCGATAAGCAGATTCTCTCGCACGAGGCGAACGCGGTTAAACCTGAAGAAAAAATTTACAAAGCAGTCGAGGCGTTTACGAACAAGACGCCGGACCAACATATTTTTATAGATGACATCGCCGATTATGTTCAAGGCGCTAAAAACGCAGGCTGGGATGCGGTTCAATTTACCGGTTATGATAAGCTGGTAAGCGATTTGAAAGATAGAGGGATTCTTTAATCAATTTTAAAAATACTAATCATTATTAAAGGAATTATGGAAGATAACTTTAATTACAGGAACGAGAAGTTCGCGGATATTGAAATACTTCGCTACCAAGTGCCGGGATTCGAATCTTTGCCGGCGCGGCAGAAGGAACTGGCCTATTATCTTTATCAGGCCGCGCTGTCCGGCAGAGACATAATTTGGGATCAGCACTACAAATACGGATTGAAGATAAGGGCCGTTCTCGAGGCTGTCGTTAAGTCTTATTCCGGAAACAGGGAATCTGAAGAATTCCGCAAGTTTACGGTTTACGTTAAACAGGTCTGGTTCGCTAACGGTATTCATCATCATTACTCAATGAAAAAATTTACGCCGGGATTTTCAAAGGAATATTTCGAAGAGCTTGTCCGAAATTCAGATAGCTCTCTTATGCCTGTGAAGGGCGGGAACCTCGAAGACTTAATGAAAGAAATCTCAGCGTCTATTTTTGATCCCGGGAAAGACTTTCAGAGGGTAAACCTCAATCCCGACGAAGACGTCATCATAACTTCTGCCAACAATTTTTACGAAGGCGTGAACCAGAAAGAAGTGGAAAAATTTTATGAAGCTTTAAATGATAAGAACGATAAATCACCCGTCTCTCACGGACTTAATTCCAAACTCGTAAAAGCAGACGGAAAAACAAAAGAGATTCCCTGGAAAGCGGACGGAATGTATTCATCCGCGATTGAGAAAATAGTGTTCTGGCTTAATAAGGCCCTGCCCGCAGCCGAAAGCGAGGTTCAGAGGAAATCCCTTGAGAAGCTTATAGAATTTTATGAAACCGGAAGTCTGAAAGCGTTCGACGAGTATAACATTGAATGGCTTAAAGATACTGAATCCGTAGTGGACACAGTTAACGGCTTTATCGAATCGTACGGCGATCCTCTCGGCTATAAAGGCTCTTTTGAAGGAATCGTGTCTATAAAGGATTTTGAGGCGACAAAAAGAATAGAGGCGATCAGCCGCAGCGCGCAGTGGTTTGAAGATCATTCGCCCATAGACGATAAATTTAAAAAGAAAAAAGTCACCGGGATTTCCGCCAAAGCCATTAATGTGGTTGTCGAGTCGGGCGACGCCTCGCCTTCTACCCCGATAGGCATAAATCTTCCTAACGCAATCTGGATAAGAGAAAAGCACGGCTCCAAGTCAGTTAATCTCTCCAATATAGTTAATGCGTATAAAATGGCGGAGCCGGATGAACTGCTGCGTGAGTTCGCCTACTCGGATGAAGAGATTACTCTTGCTAAAAAGTACGGCGCGCTCGCCGATGACCTTCATACCGATATGCATGAGGTAATCGGGCACGCATCGGGACAAATAAATCCCGGCGTGGGAAGTCCGAGACAGTCATTGAAGAATTACGCATCTACAATTGAAGAAACCAGAGCCGACCTCGTGGCGCTTTATTATCTTCCCGATAAAAAATTAATCGAGATAGGCGCGGCGCCTGATGAGGATGCTGCCAAAGCCGGCTACAACAGATATATAAGGAACGGAATGATGCTTCAGCTCTCGAGGATTATTCCCGGCGAAAATCTGGAAGAGTCACACATGCGCAACAGACAAATCATTTCCAAATGGGCTTATGAAAAAGGGAAAAAAGAAAACGTAATTGAAAGAACTGTTAAGGACGGTAAAACCTTCTTCGTCATAAAAGATTACGAAAAGCTTAGAGAAATTTTCGGAATGCTTCTTAAAGAAGTTCAAAGGATTACATCCGAAGGCGACTTTGATGCTGCTAAAGAACTTGTTGAGAAATACGGCGTTAAAATCGAACTCGAGCTTCATAAAGAAGTGAAAGAAAGGTACGACAAATTAAATCTTCCGCCGTACAAAGGATTTATCAATCCTGTGCTTACTCCTGTTTATGAGGGAGAAAAAATCGTAGACGTTAAAATTGAATATCCGGATGATTTTACGGAGCAGATGCTCTATTATTCCGAAAATTATTCATTTCTGCCGGCGGAAAATTAATACGTCTAAATTTATTCTTATATTTATTCCCTTAATTATTGAATTTAATTTACGGAGATTTTGATGGGTCTGGGTATCGGAATTGTCGGGCTGCCGAACGTTGGAAAGTCTACTTTGTTTAACGCGCTCACCAAAGCGCAGAACGCGGAGGCGGCTAATTATCCTTTCTGCACGATTGAACCGAATAAGGCCATCGTTCCCGTTCCCGACGGGAGACTGGATAAATTGGCCGAAC
>JBJKTB010000314.1:0-3436 GCA_046703345.1 Ignavibacteriaceae bacterium | reverse complement strand
ACGGCGATCTAGCTACGCGCTATACACCGGAGTTTTTTTTCTCGGGCTCATTCGCCAAGAGCGAGAAGAACCATCAGACGGAAGAAAGATATCATTTCTATCAGTCGCTTTGCTCATGGGACAAAGCTTTGTACTTAACTTCTCCGATGCAGGAAGAAAACAAGGAGCTTGTTGAGTCTAATTTTATGTCCGAGTTCTACAATTTATTTCAGACGGCGGTTAAAACCGGAGCCGATTACGAAGGCACGATTTATTCTAAAGAAGAGATGCTTGTGTACGCTGGAAAAGAAGGAGTTGATTTCATAGAAAGCGAATACAGAAACGATGCCGCGGGAATCGATACAGTAGAAGTTCGCAGAGTGGTTGAATCCGAGGCAATAAGGAAATCAGATCCTTTCGGAGATTCGGAATTTACCGGTTGTATAGGAAAGAGTATTTCTGAAGAGGCAAAGCTGGATCTTGAGAATTACCGAACAAAGAACTATTCAGTTTCGCAGCTTGAGACTTACGCCAAATGTCCCTACAAATATTTCGCCGAGAGAGTGCTGAGACTTAAGCCGGTGGAAGAGCCATCCGAGGATATAGAAGCATTTGAGCTCGGCAGTCTGCTGCACGGAATTCTCTATAAATTTTACAGTGAGATAAGAAACCGAAGTATAAAGATGTTTGAGGCGACAGACGATCAATTCGATTTTGCCGTTAGGCTTATCTTCAAAATTGCCGAAGAGGCAATTAGGGAAGCAAACTTTAACTCGCCGCTTACGTTCTACGAGAAAGAGAAAATAACCGGTATAGACGGAAACAAGGAAAATTCGGTGCTTTACAGGTTCCTTCTGGCAGAAAGAGAAAATAAAGACGGCTACGTGCCAGAGCTTTTTGAGTTCGGCTTCGGTCAGATAAGAAATGATGATGAAGCGGCTGACAGGGTAAGAGATATAAAGGCGGGAGGAGTAAGCGTACGAGGGAAGATAGACCGGATAGATATAAGCGGCGACGGTGAGAAATTCAAAGTTGTTGATTACAAACTAAGCGGAAAGAAGCCGAACGCAGACGAACTCATGCAGGGGATATCACTTCAGCTTCCTTTATACATGTACGCGGCAAAGCAGATAGTAAAGGCAAAGATGATGAATGAAGCCGAGCCTTCCGGCGCTGAAATTTATTCGCTTAAATTCAAGAAGGACGAATTCGGCAAAACGCTTATAAAAGCTCTTCCACCAAGAAAAAAAATATCTGCGGAAGAGCTTGACGATATTATGATTGAGCATAACCGCGGGCTTATTGAAATTTCAGTAAAAGCGATAGAAAGGTATGTTGAAGATATTGCCTCAGGAAAATTCAACCTTTCTATGCTTAAGGACAGGGAGAATAAGGTTTGCAGGTTCTGCAGCTTTAAGCCGGTTTGCAGAATAAGCGAAGCTGATTAGACTAGACCTCCAAGGTCTTTGAGACCTTGGAGGTCTATAATAAAGTTGCCGCAGGTCTCATCTTATTAGCAACAGATTTTCCATATTGGATATAATGCGGACAAAAATTATGTTTTAACGGGGTTAATAAACCGAAATTTATAATTTCTTGCCGGAATTATTATGAAAAATAAAATACTGATCATTATCTTTATCCTTTCGGCAATGCCGGCATTTTCTATCAAATTAAATGCGCAAACAAACCTGAAAAAGTTTTCCTCGACGGAGAATAAATCGGCTGAGGGACTTAAGAGCATTTCCAAGGTTGAGTATCCCGGTGACTCGACCATCGACGTAACCTACTACAAACTAAATCTGACGCTTAACTATTACACGCATACCATCAAAGGAGCTGTAACAGTTAACGCTAACAGCAAAAGCAGCGGTCTAACTGATTTCTTTCTGGATCTGCAGAATCCGCTTACGGTAGATTCAGTAGTATCTCCGGCCGGCGGAAAATTAAATTTCACGCACTCAAATGCGAAGCTGAATATAACGCTTGGAAGGTCGTACAATTACGGAGAAGGATTTTCCGTTACTGTATATTATCACGGCGTACCGGGTTCTAGCGGATTCGGCAGCTTTGTATTCGGGCAGCACAACGGCTCGCCGGTAATCTGGTCTTTAAGCGAGCCTTACGGCGCAAGCGACTGGTGGCCGTGCAAAGATACGCCGGCTGACAAAGCCGACTCATCGGATGTATGGGTTACTTGCGATAATCTGCTTTCTGCCGCATCCAACGGGGTACTGCAGGAAGTTGTACATAACGCCGACGGAACAAACACATACAAATGGAAGAACAGCTACCCCATCGCCCAGTACTTAATATCCATAGCCGTTTCTAATTATTATATCTACACTATTTACTATCATTACGCCGCTAACGATTCTATGCCCATAGTGAATTACATTTATCCGGAACATTTTGCGCAGGTGAAGCCTTATCTAGATATGCTTCCGCAGATGATAAAAATTTACGCCGACAGGTACGGGCAGTATCCATTCATCAAGGAGAAGTACGGGGAAGCGGAGTTCGGCTGGGGCGGGGGCATGGAACATCAGACGATGACATCTCTCGGAGCATTCGGGGAAGACATCGAAGCTCACGAGCTGGCCCATCAGTGGTTCGGGGATAAGATTACATGCGCCGACTGGCAGGACATCTGGCTGAACGAAGGATTCGCCACTTACTCAGAAGCGGTGCATTACGAGGCAACTCAGGGTGAAAGCGCATACAACAGCATGATAGCGTCGGATATGAACGCGGCTAAAAACGCGGTGGGATCGGTTTATGTTCAAAATATATTTTCGGTCAACAGTATTTTTGATGAAGCAAGGTCTTACGCGAAGGGCGCGGTAGTGCTGCATATGCTTAGAGGCATTGCGGGCGATTCGACATTTTTCAAAATACTAAGAACTTACGCCAACGACCCGCAATTTGCTTACGGGGTTGCTACAACCAGAGATTTCGAATCGGTAGCCGAAAGCGTTTACGGGTCATCATTAAGATATTTCTTCAACGAGTGGATATACGGCGAAGGTTATCCCAAATATAATGTATCGTGGAATTACGATTTAAGCAGGGACGGAACGTACATTGTGAACCTTCACATCAAGCAGAGCATTAATTCTGATCCGCTGTTTTTTACTATGCCTGTACAGATAAAAATAAACACCGATACCGGCGATACTACGGTTACTGTGCTGAACAATATGCAGGACCAGCAGATTCCCATAAAGATAAAAAGCAGGCCGCAGTATTTAACCTTTGATCCTAACAATTTAATCTTAAAAGATCTTTCGCTTGTAGACTCGGTTGATCTTACGAAGCCTGAATCCTTCAGTCTGGAACAGAACTATCCTAATCCCTTTAATCCGTATACGAAAATAAGATATTCAATTCCGGTAGAGCAGCAGGGCTACGTACCGGTAAAACTTACCGTATATGATGCGACGGGGAGACTTATTAC
>JBJKTB010000313.1:0-4978 GCA_046703345.1 Ignavibacteriaceae bacterium | reverse complement strand
AAAGATTTTCAAGCAGTCATCTGGAAACATCCTCCATAGAATGCATCTTTGAATGGAGCATATTTTTAGCGTTCGGAGTAAGCTCTATAAAGGTTACACGCTTGTCGGCTTCGCTTACACTTTTCTTCACAAATCCGGTCTGCTCAAGACGGTCAATGATTCCGCTGGCCGAGCTCTGGGCAACATTCAATTGTTCCTTCAAATCGTTAACCGTAAGCTTTCCAAAGTGATCTAACAACGAAAGCACCCTGTACTGCGCGATAGTTAAGTCACCGGTCTTGGAAACCTCAATTGAGATATTGTGAAATAACCTCTGAGTCTCGGGAAATATACTGCCCAGCCGCTGAATATTTTTTTCAAGATGTTTAGACATTTGATTTTTAGTTTCTGATCGTAATACGATATATCGGAGTGCGATATTTATATAAACTTAAACTTAAAATCAATCGATGTTAGATTTGTGTGAGGGGAAACATGTGAAGATTTTTTTCAGAATGAAAACGGCTTCTCGCGGCTGCCTTCAAAATCCGGGCGGTATGTTTCCTGACTTTCCATTTCCTGTGTCCAGCCGTTGTGAAGACCGTACTTGTCCATAAGGCGGAGTACACGATCGTATTCCGATTCCCTTATTGTCCGGTCTATAAGAATATCTCTGCTAGCTTTGTTGGAGGGAAAGTATTGAGACATTACGGATACATAAACATCTGGACTTAATTCTTGAGCGATAAATTTGAAAACCTTTTCGGTCTCGGCAAGATCGTTGGGAAGTACAAGATGCCTGATGATTAATCCTCTTACAAGCGTGTCCCCTTCAAATACAAGCTCCGCTCCGACCTGGTTGTACATCTCTTTGACGGCGGCTTTTGCATGTTCAAAGTATCCGTCTACTTTTGAATAAGTCTTGCCGTATTCGCTGTTGCCGTATTTAAGGTCGGGAAGATAAATATCCGCTACTCCTTCATAAAGTTTAATCATTTCTACCGAGTCGTAGCCGTTGGTGTTGTATACTATCGGAAGAGATAATCCTTTGCCGGCCGCAATGTAAACCGACTTAAGTATCTGAGCCGAAAAATGAGTAGGCGAAACCAGTCCGATGTTATGGCACTGCTTTTCCTGAAGCTCAAGCATGATACCGGCGAGCCGTTCAAAAGAAACTTCATGCTCTTTCTCAACTTTCCAGTTCTGACTTATGGTAAAGTTCTGGCAGAATACGCACCTCATGTTGCAGTTCCCAAAAAATATATTTCCGGCGCCGCGTGTCCCGCTTATTACCGGCTCCTCGCCAAAATGAGGAGTGTATGACGAGACTATAGGAAGATATCCGCTTAAGCATTTGCCGAGCTCGTTAGCCGTACGGTCTACTTTGCAGTCGCGCGGGCAGCTGCCGCAGGATTTCAAAATTCTTTCGGCAATATCAGCGCGCCTTTTAAGTTCGCCCGATTCAAGCAGTTTTATGTATGAAGGTTTATAAGTCATATTTATTTACCGTAAAATTTCCGCACGTAAAATTATAAAAATAACTTCATATTTCTATTCCCAAATAAATCTCTTTATAACTGTAAATAAAAAAGGCCGCTTCAAACCGCTGCGGAATATTTATCCGAGCGAAATTTAAAACAGCCTTCTCAAAATCCGTCTATTTTATATTTAACCTTTTTTCTCTCTGTTCAGAATTTCTTCTATCTGGTCCATTACATCGTTCATGCGCTTCATGGTAAGTTCGAACGGCTCCGAAGAGAGAGGATCAATCCCCGCCTTCTTTATGAGATTTATCGGATAATCGGATCCTCCGCCTTTTAGGATATTGTAATATTTATCAACGGCCGGCTGGCCTTCGGTTAATATTTTCTCGGCGAACGCCGTTGAATAAATTAACGAAGTGGAATACTGATAAACGTAATAAGTGTAATTGATGAAATGCGGAATATATTCCCACTCGTACGCTATGTAAGGATCGACGACGCAGTAACCCTGATCGTCGCCGTAATATTCTTTTGCTAATTTATAATACACGGCGCTTATGCTTTCGCCGTTAAGAGGCTCGCCTTTCTCCGCCATCTGATGAATATCCCATTCGAATTCTGCAAACATAGTTTGTCTGAAGATAGTCGTTCTCAGCAGTTCTAGATAACTGCCGAGCAAATAAAGTTTTTCTTCGTCGGTTTTAGCATGCTTAACCATATAATAGTTAAGAAGATTTTCGTTGCAGGTAGATGCTATCTCGGCAACAAATGTAGCGTAGTCCGCATTTGCAAAAGTCTGTGTTTTGTTGGAGAAATAACTGTGCATCGTGTGGCCGAGTTCGTGGGCAAGCGTAGAAACCGATTCGTAATCATCGTTCCAGTTATTCAATATATAAGGATGAACATCGTACGCGGCACCAGATGAGTAAGCTCCGCTTCTTTTCCCTGCCGTCGGCATAAAGTCGATCCATCTGTCGTCAAAAGCTTTCTGGATAGTAGCGAGATACTCCTTTCCCATAGGCTTGAGCGCGTCGAGGATTACGCGCTCTCCCTGCGGTATCGTGAAGTCCATTTTAACTTCCTTTACTATGGGAGTGTAAAGATCATAATAGTGAAGAGTATCCAAGCCTAGCATCCTTTTCTTCAGATTAAGAAAGCGGTGAAGAGTTGGAAGGCTCTTGTGAAACTGCGCTATTAGGTTTTCATAAACCGATGCGGGAATATTCCGAGCGTCAAGCGATGCTTCGAGCGCGGTTTTATAATTCCTGTCCTTAGCCAAGACGTAATCTGCCTTAACTTTGCCGCCCAGATTAGTACCGATTGTATTTTTATACTTGCCGTAATTTCCGAAGAAAGACTCGAAAATTTTCGCTCTGTCGGCGCGGTTATCCACCGCGCGGTAGCGGGTGTATGAAGAAGAAGAAAGCGTAATTTCATTCCCGTCCGATAATTTTACCTTAGCGAAAGGCATCTCCGCATTATTAAATATGTTGTAAACATCGCTCTCCGTGCCCAGCACTGAGCCGAAACTCGCTAGGATTTTTTCTTCCTGTTCGGATAATGTATGCTTTCTTAAACGCTGTATGTCGCCGATGAACATTTTATATCCGGATAATCCCTTTTCTTCGCTAAAGAAAGATTTCATCTTATCGGGACTAATCTTTAAAAGATCCGGACTGATGAATGCGGTTTTCTCCGAGATTTCAGTTCCCACCTGAGATGCCTGCTGAGCCAGCGACTGATTATGTGTGTTCCGAAGATCTTCATCGCTCAATCTGCTTGCATAATCAGCGAACCTCGCATAATCTTTCCAGAGATCGAAATATATTTTTAACGCCTGGTATAAAGTTTTACCGCTTTCGCCTAATCGTCCTTTAAAATTAACAACCTCATTTGTCTTCTTCGAAATTACATCCTTCTCCGCAAGCCAAGCCTGCTCGGTCGGGTAAAGATCTGAAAGATTCCATTTGTATTTGTCCGGTACGTCTTTTCTTTCAAGTTCCTGGGAAAAAGATTTGGATGAAAAAAAGACTATCAGAATAAACGAATATAATATGAAATACCTTGATTTCATTTTAGCCCCATTTAATGTTTGAGAAATGTAAAATTACTGCCGTTAAATTTAAGCAAATTTTCTCTGACCTCAAGATTTATTACTACTCGTATAAACAACATTTCGCAATATTCATTTCTTCCCACCTAAATAGACGGGTGAACAAATAAAATTATAGATGCACAAATAAAAATACCCTTGTTTAGGGAGTAGCCGGAATAAGAATTAAAGCTTAATTTTATTGCGTATTATTCTTAGCCCGTGTGGGATAAAAAGTATCTTTGTGATGAGAGAGAGTACTCAAATGCCGGTTAAATCAGCCGGCATTTGGTATTTTAAAAATGCCGGCTGTTAAGGAATGTCTTCCCCCCTTCCAGCTATAAATAATTTATACCACTCTTCGCGGGTTAATTCAAAAGTATCGGCCGCACAAATAGCCGCAATCCTTTCCGGCTTTCTTGTTCCTATCACCGGCTGAATCTTCGCAGGATGTTTTAATATCCAGGCTGCTACCACCGCTTCATTCGGAACTTTCCTAGCTTCGGAAATTTCACTAATTACGTTATGAAGCTCTTTAAACTTTGTTTCTATGCTGTTCTCGGTTTTATTAAATGCGCCGAGAGCCAAAGGCGACCAGGCCTGCACGGTGATATCGTTAAGTCTGCAGTAATCCAGCGTGCCTTCTCCTCTTATAAACTCTTCCGGTCTGCGCTGATTGGTTATAACACCGGCGTTTATCAGGTCGGAATGAATAACGTTGAACTCCAGCTGATTAATTATGATCGGCTGATCGACAAACTTTTTCAATAATTCTATCTGATATCCGGTATGATTGCTTACTCCGAAATATTTTACTTTGCCGCCCTTCCGAAGCTCTGAAAATGCCTTTGCGACTTCTTCCGGTTCAACAAGAGGATCCGGGCGGTGAAGAAGAAGAATGTCGAGATATTCAGTTTTTAATCTGCTTAAAATTCCTTCAACTGAATTAATTATATGCTCGTAGCTGAAATCGAAACGGTGCGGCGCTTCCGGGCCGGAATCTCCGGCAAATCTGATTCCGCATTTTGACTGAAGAATAATCGAGTCACGGAGATTTGCATGATGCCGCCAGATTTCAGAGAACATCTCTTCCGATTTGCCGCGGCCGTATATGTCTGCGTGATCGAACATTGTTATTCCTTGCTCCAGCGCGGCATTGATAGTTTTAACGGCTTCACTCTTCATTTCGCTTTCAGTCAGTTCGGTGCGGTTCCGGTTGTTTCCCAGATTCATGCAGCCGTATACGATCCTGGTAGATTCCAGATCGGTACCTTTAATTTTTTGCTTTTGCATAAAGCCCTTTTCATCTTTAAAAAATATTTACGATTAAATTATAATTATTTAATGTAAATTAAATTTATTATTTTATTTACCTCAAGATCAATTCTTGATAAGCAAAAATAAAGCCGCCGCGAAATAAGTA
>JBJKTB010000312.1:0-4491 GCA_046703345.1 Ignavibacteriaceae bacterium | reverse complement strand
AATCTACGTCGTTTGCGTTTGCTATAGCTACTATCTGAGAAAGCGGCAGATCATCGGCTGTTGTGTTTGTCGTTCTGGTCATAACAACTTCAGCGTTAAAGCCCTCCAGTATCTTCTGGAGATAAAGTCCCTTTGAAAGATTGCCATCCGATTCCCAGAAACCTGTCGCCGGAATAAATCTGTCATTTGAGTCATGGCCGCCGTGTCCGGGATTGATGCATATTTTTATTCCGCTGAAATCCTGCGCCAATAAAGTTGAATACAGCAAGCCGGCTAACAATACCGGCAGAAATAATTTTTTCATTTGTTTTCCCCTTACTTTTCTATGTTCAGTTGAAGCAGCAAGATTCGCCCGTCGTCGGTAGATACAGCAAGTTCGTCTCCTTCAGGCGACCAGGAGGGATACATCTCATTATCTTCGCCGTCGGTTAATTTTATTGTCTTCGATCCGTCAGACGCCTGAACGTATATGTCCGATAATGTTACCTTTATGCCGTCATCCTCATCTAACATGTAGGCGATCCATTTCCCGTCGGGAGACCATTGAGGATAATCGGCTTTACCGAGCGCAACCGGATTCTTTCCGTTGAGATCGGTAACGTATGTCCCTCTGCCTGCAAGTGTAAATAAAAGCTTGGTTCCGTCTGGAGAAACCGACGGCCAGATATAATTTCCGCATCCGAGCGGGGTAAGTATTGTCTTGCCTGCCGCCGAATATAAGGCGATACTTCCGTTTTCAATTTGTGCGAAAGGTTTTGACGAAGTCTGAACCGATCTCTGCTTAACTCCGCTGCGATTTATGCTCAGTTTTTTGTTTATAATGTATGCTAGACTGCCGTCTTCCAAAACTACAGGCGGCGATAGCTGCCTCTTGTCGCTTTGTATTGTCTGAGTCTTCATGCTTCTCAGATCGGTCGCCTTAAGCGAAGAATATTTTCTTCTGTTAATATATCTGTCGGTTCTGTAATAAAGCGTATTACCGTCCGGCGAAAACTCAAAATTGTAGCCCGCGCCGCGCTCGGCATTTACTTCCGATATTTTTTTTGAACTCCTGTCGTAACGGTATATTCCCGTAAAGTTGGCGCCGGTAAAATATATGCTGCTTCCGTCGACTGAAAATTTCGGAAAGTAGAACTCGCCGTCGCTTTTAGCGGAAACCTCTGTCGTAGCTTTTAATGAAACTGGCTGAGCTGCGATCACTGAAGAAAAAAGCAATACGCAAGCTATCGAAAGTAATTTCTTTTTCATTTTATCCCCGTTTATTTTGTTGAAGGAACTGATGACTGCAATGCATTCCGCTTAAGCCGGACTGCTGTTGCTTTTTAACGGATGAATACCGAGGCTGATTCGAATGAGATCCGATGTTATTAAGATCTAAACTCTTGGTCCGGCTTATCCCTATTTTTCGCTCCCCTTAACTTTAATCTATCCAAATAAAAAATGACTCGCAGAGTAGATTAATAATTACACGCTTAAACTAAAAAAAATCTTTAATAAATAAAAAGCTGTTAATCTTCCGAGCATCGGCGGGTTAATGGGAATGATTACTGTTTTTAACGCATGTTCCGTTTTTCTATTTCGGTTATCTTGTCAAGCCTTCGCTGATGCCTCTCTCCCCCGAACGCTGTAGAGAGCCATGCATCAAGCACAGACTTCGCGGTTTCTTCGCCGATCGACTTTGCTCCGATGGTCAAAATGTTCGCGTTGTTATGCTCTCGGGCGCTCTTAGCTGTAAATTCATTGTAGCAGTTTGCCGCCCTTATGCCGGCAAGTTTGTTGGCTGTTATTGCTGATGGATTTCCGGTTGCGTCTATTATAATTCCGAAATCTACAGCGCCTTCTTTTACTTTTAAAGCAACCGCAATTGCAAAATCAGGATAGTCGCACGATTTTTCGTCGTACGTACCCGCGTCGGTAACAGTAAAGCCTTTTTCGGTAAGATATTTGGAAAGCGTATTTTTGAGTTTAAATCCCGTGTGGTCTGAGCCGACCGCGGCCCTTCCCCTTCCGCCGGCTGATAACGACTTTGAACTGGAGATCATTTCCTTCGCACCATCTTCCGAAACAGTCATCTTGAACTGCCTTATTTTGTCGGCAGCGGATGGAGTAATTATATCACCCTTATTCACTGCAACTGCTGAAGCGCCGCTCCTTTTTAATTTTATTATGTCGGCTTCTGTAATTACTCGTTTCATGGTTTCCCTGTCAGCATAAATAAGAATTCATGATTTTTAAAATATGCAGCTCCCCGATCTTCAGCTGCCGGATTCTATAAATGTTCGGTCAGCTTGTTAATCTTAAGATGATCTACAACTTTCTTAACTTCCTGTGCGTGATCTCGTCTGCAAATTAGAAGAGCATCGTCAGTATTGATGATGATAAGGTTCTCCACTCCGATTACAGCGGCAAATTTATCCGGAGAATAAATATAAGAATCTATTGTCATCTCCGTATACACTTTACCCACTGAAGCATTGCCGTCTCCGTTCTTATCGGAAAGCTGATACACCTCTTCCCAGCTCCCGACATCGCTCCATGAGAATTCACCCTTCGTCAGGTACACGCGCTGCGATTTCTCCATTATGCCGTAATCAATCGAAATATTTCTAAGCATGCCGTAAACGTTGTTAAGCGAAGTCTCGAACTGCGGCTTTCCTATATCCTTTTTTAAACTCTGAAGGCCTTCGTATAACTCTGGCATATAAACCTGTATCTCGTCAAATATTGCGTCGGCCCGCCATATGAACATTCCGCTGTTCCAGAAAAAATCTCCGCTCTCAAGAAATCTTACGGCAGTTGCGTAGTTTGGTTTTTCGGCAAAAGTATAGACTTTATAGATATTATCAGATACTACTTTCTCGTCTATCTGAATATACCCGTAGCCTGTTTCGGGTCTGGTTGGTTTTATGCCTATTGTTACAAGCCCTCTCGACGAATACGCGAACTCGACGGCGTTCTTTACTGTCTTATGAAAAGCTTCTATGTCCCTGATTATATGATCTGCGGGAAGAACAATCATTACGCCGTCTTTGGTTTTCTCCCCGATTATAATTGAAGCTAATCCGATGCACGCGGCCGTGTTCCTTCCGAACGGCTCCTCTATAATATTCGATGAAGGTATCTGATGCAGCTGTTTGGCAATTTCCGGTTTCTGAAGCTTGTTTGTAATTACAAATATGTTTTCTTCGTCAACAATTCCTTTAAGCCGCTTCACCGTATCCTGGATCATCGTGTTCTCGCCGAAAATCTTAAGCAGCTGTTTCGGGGTTTTCTCCTTGCTCCTGGGCCAGAACCTGGATCCGACTCCGCCTGCCATTATTACCGCGTATACTTTCATCCTAATTGTTTCCCTTGGTTTTTAAAGGTTGAATTTGCCTGCCGAATACTTCGGCTCTATTTAAATAGTTTGTTATATCCACTTCCTTGCCTCTAACCACCGCGACTATAACAATCAGACAAGCCCTCATAGATTCTATAACTTCCCTCCCGGGCATCAGGTCTCTCACTCTTATAAGCATCAGAGCTTTCGCTATTATCTTGTGCATGTTTGCTATTATCTCAAATCCTATTTTCTCAGACCATTCGCCGTGAATGCTCATTACTTTAGAGTAATTAAGAAGTTCGTCCGGAACCCACTCGTTTTTGGATAGCTGTTTTAATAGCGCGTCAACAGGCTTAACCGATTTCAATATCTCCGCCTCGTAATTCTGGAAGAACAGATCCTCGTCGCTTTTTTCCTCCTCAAAGATCAGCTTCTCTTTAATTCTGTCGCTCTCGGATTTTTCGAATACGTTTTCGTCCGGCTTCCTTTTCGAAAGGTCTAAGCTTATGCCGTCGCTGCTTTTTGTTCCCGTTTCTCGGCCCGGAACAGCCGAGCCTTCGCCGGATTTTTCTTTTAACTTATCGATGGCTTGTTTAAACGTGGCCGGGTTAACCATATCTAGCATATGGCTAAGATCTTTTATAAGATACTGGCTGTGCTCTTTGAACTTATCCGAAAATTTGAAGAGATCGATCTGCCCCTGCGTAAGGTAATTATATATATCGTTAAGTCTAATTGCCAGAGTTGAAAGTTCGGTTACTTTTTTCATCGAACGGATGTCCGACTCGAGGTTTTCAGACTTAACTATTATTTCTCTAAGTAAAGCGACCACTTCGATCTTCTCAGTGCTCAGCCTAAGATTGTTCGAAGCCGCCGAGATACTTTGAACAATATATTGTTTTATCAGTTCCATTTAATATTTATATATCCTCGGAACTCTCTTGCTTACATTGCAGGTAATTTCGTAAGGTATAGTATCAAGAATTCTTCCCCAGTCCCAAGCGGTAATTTCAGCTCCCTTTTCTTTGCCGAGAAGAATAACTTTATCTCCGGGCGCTATTCCGTCGTATCCCACGTCCAGCATAATTCTGTCCATTGTTACTCTTCCGATCTGTCTGTAAAGTTTTCCTTTGATTATCGCCGAGTCTTTGTTTGTTAAATTTCTGTTT
>JBJKTB010000311.1:0-5616 GCA_046703345.1 Ignavibacteriaceae bacterium | reverse complement strand
CCCGAGAGGTAAGGTAAACTTAAAGCTGCTGCCTTCGCCCGGCTTGCTCTCCGCCCATATTCTACCGCCGCTTTTTTCTATCATTTCCTTGCAGATAATTAGTCCCAGTCCGGTTCCTTTTTCCTGAGCTGTACCCGGCGTTGTATGATGTGTATCGAGACGAAATATTTTATCCAGTGTATCTTTGTTCATCCCCACGCCGTTATCTCTCACTTCTATCTCCGCATAACCTTTGCGCACTGCTGAGTAAAGAGTGATAGTGCCGCCTGGTTTCGTAAATTTTATTGCGTTTGAAATTAAATTCTGGAGCACTGACTTGATAATTCCTGGATCGCAAATAACGTTAAATGATTTATCGATGTTATTCTCTACTGAGATACTTTTCCTTAAAGAATTTCCTCTTAACACTTCCACTACTTCATCTGCTTCCGGAAATAAATTTATTGTTTGAGGATTATAATCCATTCTTCCGGTCTGGATGCTTGACCAGCTTAGGAGGTTCTCGAGAAGCTTAAACTGTTTTCTAAGGGCTTTATTAATTTCTCTGCTGAAAGCTTTTACTTCTTCCTGGCTTAAGGCTTCGATTTCACTGCTGAGTATTTCAGACATTCCGAGCAGAGGCTGAAACGGGCTTTTCAAATCGTGAGCGATTATTGAAAATAATTTATCTTTACCGGCGTTAAGTTCCATAAGCTTTTTTTCCGATTCGGCAAGCTGCTTATTTACGCTTACCAAATCTTCCGCACGCTGCTCTAGAAGAACTTTATTTTTCTGAAGCTCCTTTGTATAGCTGCGCAGCTCTTCATTATTTCGTTTCCTTTCAATTGCGAGAGCAATCTGTTCGGATACGAAAGTTAATATCTGTTTATCGGTTTCCGTATAAGCGTTTTCATTTTCATAATCCTGGAGAACCATAACCCCGATGTTTTTACCTTCGTTTCTTAAAGGCACCCCAAGCCATACGGCTGAAGGGAAGCCTATTAATTCCACCTCGCCGCTCTCGGTAAGCTTTCTATCTTCCTTGCCTGTAATTAAAATGTCTTTGCCGGAACGCAGAACAAATTCAGTAAGACCTTTACCTAATTTTTTCCTGCTCGGGGGAGGATCGTATTGGTCGACAAAATAAGGGAAAGTAAGAATGCCATTTCTCTCGTCGTAAAGAGATATATAAAAATTATCGGCAGGCATAAGGCTCTTAATTACCGAATGTATTTTTATATAAAGGGTTTCCATATCTTCGGTATTATGCACCGCTTGTGAAATATCATAGATGGCGCGCTGCATTTTTTCGTATTTCATTCTTTCGGTGATGTCTTGAATTGTTGCCTGTACGAAGGCTTTTCCCTCAAATGAGATGAGGTTCAAAGTTACTTCGGTATCTATTAATTGTCCGCTGCTTTTTGAATGAACCCAATAGAAATTCTGTGTTATGCCTGAGAAAGCGGCATCAATTTTCTCTTTTGCCGACTCTTTTGACGTCCGTCCGTCCGGCTGAAACTCCGGTGAAAAATCCCAAGGCGTCTTGCCTATAATTTCTTCCTTACTGCAGTCGAATATTTTACAAAAGCTTCCGTTGCATTCTTCGAAAGCTTCCATCAGAATGCCTATTCCCAGCTCCGATCCTTCGAACAAAAGACGAAACCTCTTTTCGCTTTCTATTAAGGCGTTTTCCGATTTTTTTGTTTCTGTGACATCGCTAAAGCTCCAAACTCTTCCCACAATACTTTTGCCTAGTTTTTGCGGAAGCGAGTAACGTTCGAAAATTCTGCCGTCTTTGAATTTTATTATGTCAAAACTTTCTTTGTTAGGACTTGAGTAAAGATGATTTACCCGGTCCATAAATCCCTCAGGATCGCTTAACTGGTTAAGAACATAATCAAGCAGCTTCGCGTCATCCTTCATCTCGCTAAGCTTATACGGAATCTTCCACATTTCACGAAACTTCGTATTCATCCCTGTAATTTTACCTTTTCGGTTCACTACAAGAATACCGTCGTTCGTTGATTCAAGGGTTGCGTTTAAGAGAGAGAGCGTCTCTTTAATTTTGCTTTCTGTCTGTTTTCTTTCGGTTATATCCGTTGCTATGCCTACGTATGCAATGATATTTCCGTTTTCGTCTTTTATGGCGGAAGCGGAGAGAAAAACCGGGAATTCTGTGCCGTCCTTCCTTTTGTTGATGATTTCTCCCTGCCATTTCCCTTTTAATGCGCTCCTATCTATGCGACGGGTGAACCCTCTTCCTATTCTTTCAGGCCTAAGAGATTCAATCTTTAATCCGATTATTTCTTTTTCTGTGTACCCGTATGTTTTTAGGAATGCCGAGTTGACAAAAATTATACTGCCGTCAAGGTTGGTAATGCTGACGCACTCGCTTATATTCTTTAAAGCCTGAGCCAGAACAAATATCTGCTCGTTGCTTTTTTTCTGATCTGTAATATCCCTGAAGATAGATAGCAGAAAGCGTTCACCCTCGTCTATCTCGAAATAAGAATTAGTAACCCCGAGCCATTTTGTACTTCCGTCCCAAAGCTGAAATTCACCCTCGTAATATTTTCTTATATCTTTTCCCTTAAATCTTTTTCTATGAAGTCTTACTATACGAGCTCGTCTTGAAGTCTCGTATATTATAGAAAGCGGTTTGCCTTCTAAAGCGTTCGAAGGCATACCGACAATTTTGCAGAATGCGTCGTTTACCATAAGAACGGTTCCTGATTGATCAGTTAGCCTCATACCGTCTGCGGATTTATTCCAAAGAGTCCGGAACCTTTGTTCAGATATCCTTAACGCTTCTTCGGCATGTTTACGTTCTGTTATATCTCTGGCTACATATAAGGCCCTCCGGGCTGGGAGCGGGGAAACAACAGCCGTAAACCACCTTTCATTTTTACCTATTTTAAGGCTGTACTCGAAGGTGATTTCGCCGCCCTGTCTCAGCGACTGCCGTATCTTACCTAAAAAGAAATCAGCTTTAGATTTATCAAATACCTCATGTAGGGTTTGGCCGATAAGTTTTTTTCGGGTTTTGTAAAGGAGATCTAAATGAGTCTGTCTTGGAATCCGTACATACTTGCCTTTTGAGTCGAAAACGATAATTACATCGGCAACGGCTGAGAGATAGGTTTTCAGTTCGGCTTCTGATTCATTTAAAATTTTAATCTTATTCTTAAAATCTTGTTCAGCTTTAAGTAGTTCCGCATTCTTTTTTTTTAAGCCCGCAACTTCTTTTAAAAGCTTGTCTTTTTCCTTGCTGCTCATTGAAGCTCCGCAAAATTCGGGAAATTTATTATTATATTATCGTAATTTTATGGTTTAAATAAAGTCAATTTAGCGAAAACAACTTAAATCCGGTATAAAAAAATATTTTAGAATTAAAGATTTACTTGAAATCTCGCATTGAATTTCTAAATGATTAAGCTTAATAATTTGGTTCAGCTTGATTTACGGGCAAAAAAACACCATCTGCCGGAGATATTATCTTTAATTGCTATTATTTAATTTAATTGTGAAAAAATAATAATTGAATAATTATAAGCTTAGAATTCAGTATGACGGTACAGACTACGCAGGATGGCAGATACAGAAAGGCTCTTATACCGTTCAGCAGAAGATAACAGATGCGGCCGAGATAATATTAAAAAATAAGATAAACCTGATCGGATCGGGGCGCACCGATGCGGGCGTGCATGCTCTGGGACAAGTAGCAAACTTTAAATTTGAACAAGATATTGATATAAGAAAATTTCTGCATTCAATGAACGCTGTCCTTCCCTACGATATTTCTATAACCGGCTGTGAGAAGGTCGAAGAGAATTTTCATTCGCGCTTTGACGCGAAAAAGAGGCGATACGTTTATCTTTTCTCAAGGATAAAATCGCCGTTTTATAGAAGATATTCGTATTATTATCACGGCGAATTAAATTGCGAAACTCTTAACCGGTTAAGTTCCGTTCTGCTTGGCGAGCATGATTTTACCTCATTTTCGAGAAAGAAATCGGAGACAAAAAATAAAAAATGTAATGTATTTGAGGCGGCCTGGAAAGAACGCGGAGAGCTGGTTATCTTTACGATGGAAGCTGACAGATTCCTGCACGGAATGGTGAGAACAACGGTTGGAACCTTATTAAAAGCATTTAAAAATAATTTTAATGAAGACCGGATTACCGGCATTCTTTCCGAAAAGGAAAGAGAGTCTGCCGGCGAGGCTGTACCGCCGCAGGGATTATTCTTACATAAAGTAACATATTAATATGAGTGAATTTAAATTAAAAAAAGTCTTAGTAACCGGCGGATCAAGGGGAATTGGCGCGGCTTGCGTTAAATTGTTTGCGGAAGCCGGCGCGGAAGTCGCTTTTACCTATAACTCCGGTGAAAAGGATGCGGAAGAGTTATTAAGGCGGCTGCCGTCTTCAGCGCGGGCATATAAGGTTAATCTTAATTCGGCCGCCTCTTCCGAAAAGGAAGCTGAAAGAATCGTTAAAGAAACCGGCGGTATTGATATTCTAATCAACAATGCCGGTATCTGGAAGTACGGCCGGGCAGAAAATATGACGCTTGAACAGTGGGAGGAAACAATCCGGATAAATCTTACCGGCATGTTTATCTTTACAAAAGCCGTAGTTCCAGGGATGAAATCCGGAAAGTTCGGAAGGATAGTGAATATCGCTTCAACGGCGGGGCAGAGAGGCGAGCCTTTCTATTCGCACTACGCATCGTCGAAGGGAGGAATGATTTCATTTACTAAGTCGCTGGCGGCGGAGCTCGGTGAGTTCAACATCAACACTAACTGCGTAGCTCCCGGCTGGGTAATTACCGATATGACGGAAGGCGTGTTTTCCGATGCGGAGTATAGGGAGAAGGTAAGGCTTGAAATACCTGTGAAGCGGATTGCCGAGCCGGAGGACATTGCCGGGCCTGTCCTGTTCCTCTGTTCGGAGGCGGCAAGGCATATTAACGGGGAAATTCTGAACGTTAACGGGGGCTCGGTTCTCTGCGGATAAAAACGGAGTAACCGGGAGCAATGATTAAAAACTCTTTAATGATTATGTTGCGTACCATGAATAATAAATTGAGCGGTCAATTTTTAATTTCGGCACAAATAGAAAAGGCATATCCATGGAGTTTTTAGCCCGCTTTCATCCTCAGGTAGTTCATTTCCCTATAGCGATGTTTATTGTATACGCAGTACTGGAAATAATAGGCGCATTCGTTAAAAAAGATTTTATATCCAAAGCGGCGTACCTTTGTCTTTTCTTAGGAGTTTTAGGAGCCGTCGCTGCGGTGCTCACAGGGAACGCGGCCGAAGACGCCGTTCGTCAGCTGATTAAACAGGGGGCAGCCATACCGAAAGGGGCTATCGGCCAACATGAAGACGCGGCGACATGGACATTATGGTACTTCACCGGACTGCTGTTTCTCAGAACTTACTTTGTGGTTAAGAAGAAGTTCAAAGGCTCGATAAAATACATGTTTGCGGTACTTGCCATTGCGGGTTCGGCCATGGTATACAGAACGGGGCTGCTGGGAGGACGACTGGTATACAAATACGGTGCGGGCACAGATATCATCAAAACAGAAATTAAAAAATAAAATCAAGTGGCATCCGGAAAATCTTATATA
>JBJKTB010000310.1:0-6394 GCA_046703345.1 Ignavibacteriaceae bacterium | reverse complement strand
GCGGTAAAGAGACTGAATACGGCGCCGGATATTATTCTTGTTGACGGCAATAAAACTTTTGCGTACGGCGTGCCGGCAATTCCGGTTGTAAAAGGAGACTCAAAATCATTTGCCATTGCTGCGGCTTCCATTATTGCTAAGGTTACGCGAGACGAAATCATGGAGCGCCTCTCGCGTCATTATCCGGAGTTTAAATGGGAAAAGAACAAAGGCTATCCGACCCGCGAACACATAGAAGCTGTTAGAAAGTTCGGGCCGAGCCCTTTGCATAGAAAAACTTTTCTTAGTAAAATACTAAACGATGGAAATTATCAAATCGAACTTAATGCGGATTAAGTCAATATTCTCAGTTAAATATATATAAATGGGGGAATGCCTATGTCTACCGATTCAAAAAAATTCGGTGATGAGGGCGAGGATCTTGCGGCAGAATTGCTTGTTCAAAAAGGATACGAGATACTCGAAAAAAATTATCGTTTCGGCAAAAAAGGCGAGATAGACATTATTGCTAAAGATCCTTTAAAGGAATGTCTTGTATTTGTAGAGGTGAAATCGCGCCAGAACCTTGAATTCGGAGCGCCGGAATATGCGGTAACAAAAAACAAAATAAAGCAGATAAAAAAGATTGCGGAGCTTTATTTGTATGATCGGGAAATTAGCGATATCGACTGCCGGTTTGATGTGGTCGCTATTTTGTTCAGAGGCAAGAGGACACCACTTATCAGTCATTATGAAAACGCTTTTATCTAGTTACGTTAAATAAATTTTCATTCAAATTTATTTCGGGTAGTTATATGAAGTTTATGAAAGCTTACGTAAATGCTGTAGACAAATTCACAGAAAGAACCGGTTCACTCATTTCATGGGTATCATTTATACTTGTCCTTGTTGTTTGTTATGATGTATTTACCAGGTACATATTGAGAGAAAGCAGCGTGGCATTGCAGGAACTCGAATGGCATCTTTTCGCGCTGCTATTTCTCATAGCGGCGCCTTATACTCTTCTTAAGGACGAGCATGTAAGGGTAGACGTGCTCTATACCAAATTTTCTCCCAAGGCAAAGGCATGGGTTAACCTTGCCGGCAGTTTGTTGTTCCTGATTCCTTTCTGCGTACTGGTGATAATTTCGGTAAAAGAGTTTGTACTGCAGTCTTTCATATTCCGGGAGACATCTCCGAATCCGGGAGGACTGCCTGCCAGGTATATAATTAAAGCCGTTATTCCGCTTTCATTTTTTTTACTACTGCTGGAAGGTGTTTCTTTAGCCATTAAATCATTCCTGAACATAAAACAAGAAAAATAAGATTATACGGAGCCGTTTATGGAATTTCTGCCCATTCTGTTTTTCATTGTAGTGCTAATACTGCTTCTGCTCGGCTTTCCGGTAGCTTTCACGCTGGGCGGAGTTTCGGTAATATTCGGTTTAATTACTATCGGGCCCGAATTCTTCACTCTTCTGCCGTTAAGAATTTGGGGAATAATGACGAACTACGTTCTTATAGCGGTTCCGCTGTTTATTTTTATGGGAGTTATGCTGGAGAAGTCCGGGATAGCTGAGGAACTGCTTGAAACGATGGCGCTTCTGTTCGGCAGGCTGCGGGGAGGGCTGGCAATATCGGTTCTTGTTGTTGGGGCGATGCTCGGCGCTTCCACAGGGATTGTCGGAGCGTCGGTTGTAACCATGGGCGTATTAAGTTTGCCTGTAATGCTGAAGCGGGGCTACAACCCCCGGGCCGCAACCGGGATAATAATGGCCTCCGGCACTTTGGGACAGATAATACCGCCGAGTATAATATTAGTACTTTTAGGCAGCGTACTAAACGTACCAGTGGGCGATCTTTTTATAGGGGCCATAATTCCCGGATTCCTGCTTGTATTCTTATACTTCGTATGGATTGTAATACTAACCTTTATCCGGCCAAAATCGGTTCCCGCAATGCCGGCCTCCGAATTGGAGAAATTCAAAGGAGTTGATAAAGCTAAGCGTATAGTCAACGCGTTTTTACTTCCGTTTATTCTTGTACTGGCCGTTCTCGGATCTATTTTTGCCGGAATAGCTTCTCCTACGGAAGCAGCGGCAGTAGGTGCATTCGGAGCTATGGTTTTAACTATTATTCGCGGCAGGTTCAGTCTGGATATACTCAAAT
Organism: Ignavibacteriaceae bacterium; assembly: GCA_046703345.1. GTDB lineage: Bacteria > Bacteroidota > Ignavibacteria > Ignavibacteriales > Ignavibacteriaceae > FEN-1297. The sequence goes on along the minus strand of JBJKTB010000310.1, from coordinate 4,246 downwards.
CGGTAATGATAAAAACCACAACGCTTACAAGTATGGCTTTTATGATTTTAGCCGGAGCCGCCGCTTTCGGACTTGTATTCCGAGGACTCCACGGGGATGTATATTTAACCAACTTAATCTTGGAATCAAATCTTCAGCCGATGCACTTTCTAGCAATTGTTATGGTTGTAATATTTATACTCGGCTTTTTTATCGATTTTATTGAAATAACTTTTATCATAGTGCCCGTTGTCGCCCCGATCTTCATTCATCTTCATATAGACCTGCTTTGGATCGGGATACTAATAGCTATGAATCTTCAGACTTCCTTTTTAACACCGCCGTTCGGCTTTTCTCTTTTTTATCTTAAAGGAGTCGCGCCTCCGGAAGTAACCACTTCTCATATTTATAGAGGGATTATACCTTACGTAGTAATTCAAATGATCGCGCTTCTACTAGTGATACTATTTCCGCAACTTGCGCTATGGCTGCCGAAGATTTTTTAATTAAGAATAACCGGCTTAAACGTTGTTTCTTTCAACCAGCTGGTTCCATTTGGTTATGCCGGCTTTAAATTTTGAATACGACGCATATACTTTTTTGCTTAAAGGGTCTGATGAAGTAATTTCCTGCAGAACTTCGGCGGTTGCTGTTTTCAAGGAGTTCAGCACTTCATCCGGAAAAACCTTAAACTGAACTTTGCCTTCGTCTTTCAGCTTCTGATAGTATTCCGAGTTCTTGGCTTCGAATTCGGAAAGCATTTTTATTGAAGCTGCAGTTGTTGCGGTTCTTAAGACTTCTTTAAGATCATCAGGCAGTTTATTGAACGCATTTTTATTTACAAGCAGTTCAATTCCTCCCGTAGGTTCCTGCCATCCGGGCGAGTAGTAATATTTGGCAATTTTTTGAAATCCGAGAAGATAATCATGGTACGGTCCGACCCACTCGAGAGCGTCAATCACCCCTCTGTCAAGATCGGTGTACAGCTCGCCTGCGGGCGCGAGTATAGACGTGCCTCCAACTTTAGTAATTACTTTTCCCCCTAAGCCGGCAATCCTCATCTTAAGGCCCTTTAAATCGGCTGTGGAATTTATCTGCTTATTGAACCAGCCGCCCATTTGAGCTCCCGAGTTTCCAGCGGGGATAGGCAGGATGTTAAACGGAGCGTAAGCCTCTTCCCAAAGTTCAAGTCCGCCCCCGTCATAAAGCCATGCGTTATACTGCTGAGTATTCATTCCGAAAGGCACACTAGTGAAAAACTGAGCGGCAGGAACTTTTCCGGCCCAGTAATAAGCCGCACTGTGTCCTAGTTCGGCAACTCCCTGTGACACTGCGTCAAAAGTCTCAAGAGCCGGTACGAGTTCGTTGCCGCCGTACACCTGGATTTTTAATCTGCCTTGAGTGATTTTTGATATCCATTCAGCAGTTTTATCTGCGTATTCACCGAGAATCGGAAAATGCGGAGGCCAGGTGGTTACCATTTTCCATTCAAATGATTTATTGGAGATGATTGCCGGGCTGCCTTTTTTATCTTCCGAGGCGCAGCTTTTCAGCACTCCGCTTCCTGCAACCGCCAGAGCCGCTACCGAAGCCGTTTTAATAAAATCCCTTCTTTCGAGTTTTTTCATATAGGGCCTCTATTTTGATTTGAATTATAAGGGGTAAAACTTATTCCGCTGACTGTAAGATATATAAATAAACTTATTTAATCACTATGCTTAAAAAAATTTCAACTGATTTTTGTTCGATAATAATATAATAAGAAATGCAAGTTTTAAGCTTAAAACTGCGCTGCCGGGTGATGTTAAATATTAGGCTGTTTCTTAAGGTCTGTTTTTTTACTATTTTCCTAAATAATTCTGATATTTGTATTATGAATATTTCGATGAACAGAATATCCGGATTCGCTAAACTAAAGGGAAGAGCAGAATTTCTTCTATAAACCGAAAGCAGTAAAAACAGAAGTGGCAAAAACAATTACAGAAAAGACTGAACCCTCCATTGCCGGCAGAAGGATTAACGAATTCTTAAGCACTATCGCCGGACTTACATTATTCTCGATTGAGTTTCTGAAAAATGTTTTTATTCCGCCATACGAATTGGGTGAAGTTAAGAAGCACATGGATGAGCTCGGGGTAAAAACCCTTCCGATTGTAAGTGTCACAGGTTTTATTATCGGACTAGTACTTGCCATGCAGAGTCAGCCTGTCATGGCTAGATTCGGCGCGGAAGCATTTCTTCCGGGTATGGTTGCACTGTCGGTGGTAAGAGAACTCGGCCCGGTGATTACCGCTCTCATTTTTGCAGGACGGGTAAGTTCAGGTATCGGCGCGGAACTTGGATCAATGAGGGTTACAGAGCAGATAGACGCGATGGAAGTATCGGCAGTAAATCCCTTTAAATTTCTTGTCGTTACCAGAGTTTTGGCGTGCACTATTATTCTCCCGATGCTCACTGTTTATGTAATATTCATCGCAATTATGGGAGGTTATCTTGCTATATTTCTGTCTCAAAATATGAACTTTGAACTTTATACGACTGCGGTTATAAATTCGCTTCAATTTTCGGATGTTATACCGGGAATTGCTAAAACCATATTTTTCGGATTCATTGTGGGCATAGTCGGTGCTTATAAAGGGTATAATGCTGAAAACGGAACCGTAGGTGTTGGAAAAGCTTCCACCAGTTCGGTGGTGTTATCTTCTCTTTTAATATTATTTATGGATACCGTACTTGTAAAACTTACAGTATTGTTCTGGAGCAGCTAGAATGGCCGAAGTTGAGATACATAATCTTACCAAAGCGTTCGAGGACCATCTGGTTCTTGATGATATTTCTCTCTCAATTAATGAAGGAGAAAATATTGTGGTTTTCGGCCGCAGCGGTACGGGCAAGAGCGTACTTCTGAAATGCATGGTTCGTTTGATGGACCCGGATAAAGGTCGCATTTTTATAGACGGGGAAGAAGTTCTTAAACTCAGCATGAAAAAATTGAACGAATTGAGAAAGCAGATCGGATTTTTATTTCAAAGCGCCGCGCTGTACGATTCGATGACCGTAAGGGAAAATCTTGAATTTCCGCTTATAAGGAATTTCCACTTTAGCCAGACGGAAATAGATAAAAAAGTTAGGACCGTACTGGAGAAAGTTTCGCTTGAAGAGGCAATTGATAAAATGCCGGCCGAGCTGTCGGGAGGAATGAAAAAACGTATAGGATTAGCAAGAACAATCATAACCGAGCCAAAGCTGATTTTATACGACGAACCGACAACAGGATTGGATCCTATTACTTCGAAAGAAATAAGTCAGCTTATTGTTGAGCTGCAGAAAGATTTAAATACAACATCGGTTATTGTTACGCATGATCTTATATGCGCAAAAATAATAGCCACTCGCGCCGTGGTGCTTAAAGACGGCAAGATAAGTTATGAAGGCAATCTTGAGGACCTAACCTCAAAGGACGATCCGTTCCTAAAAGATTTCTTCAGCGCCGAAATAATTGAAGCTAAAAATGGGAGTAATTAATGATTAAAAATATGCCTGCGATTAGGCTGGGACTATTTGTTCTTCTCGGCGTCTCGCTTCTCGTTTTGGCCGTGTTTTTAGTAGGACAGAAAAGTTCGCTGTTCAGTACTACTTTTAATGTTAACGCTTATTTTAGTGATGTACAGGGGCTCAGAAGCGGCGCAAACGTCAGGCTAAGCGGAATTGATGTCGGCAGCGTAAAAAGCGTCGAGATTGTAAACGATACAACAGGCCGGGTAGTAGTGTCGATGGATCTTCAAACTGATATTCAAAGATTCATAAGGACCGATACTAAAGCTACCATCGAAACTGAAGGGCTTGTCGGAAATAAAGTTGTTGTGCTTAAAATCGGAAGCAGCTCAGCTGAACCGGTTAAAGACGGCGGATTTATTATGTCTGAAGAACCTCTGAGTTTTTCGGCAATTATCGCACAGACGGAAGGTATAATGGCATATACAAAGAATATGACTAAAGACCTTTCCGAAATAGTGGGGAAAGTAAACCGCGGCGAAGGATCTATAGGAAAACTTATAAATGACGAGGAACTTTACGATAACGCTACAAATTTAACAAAACAGGCGGACATCAGTCTTAAGAACATTACAGAAAAACTTTCTCGAATCACCGGTTTATTTGATACGCTTGGAGTTGGGGTAAAAGGAGTTGTATATAACGTCAACAGTGCAGTTGTGCAAATTGATTCTATCGTTGCAGGCATTAATCAGGGGCGTGGTGTACTGGG
>JBJKTB010000309.1:0-10854 GCA_046703345.1 Ignavibacteriaceae bacterium | reverse complement strand
CTGGTATCTTCGGGAACTTGAAAGCCCGCGTACCGTGCTATAAAGTACGCCGGCTGCCCGACTATATCCGGATTAATTCTGAAATCCTTTTGAATAGCTTTTGCCAGTTTCGCTTTCTCTTCCTCATTAACGAAATATGCGCCTTTGAGTTTTGCCTCTTCTATAACGTTTGCCGCAATCTCCCGGTCAACTATCATCGCTTGTTCCGAAGAACAGAGCGTTCCGTTATCGAAAGTGGTGCCGTAAATAATATCTGCAACGGCTTTCTTGTAGTCGGCGGTTTTTTCGATGAAGGCTGGCACGTTTCCCGGACCAACGCCGTAGGCCGGTTTACCCGAGCTGTACGCGGCTTTAACCATCGGGGTGCTTCCTGTCGCCAAAATTATCGCAATGTTTTTATCTCTCATTAACGCGTCTGTTCCTTCAAGTGTAGGATTGCTTAAGCACTGAATCAGACCCTTTGGTGCTCCGGCATTTTCCGCTGCTTCCGAAAGAATGCGCAGCGCTTCTGCGGTGCATTTTGAAGTTTTCGGATGGGGACTTGCTACTACAGCGTTTCTGCTTTTGAGTGAAATCAATGCTTTGAACATCGCTGTTGAAGTAGGGTTCGTCGAAGGAATAAGCGCGGCTACCACTCCCATCGGCACCGCAATCTTTACTACTTTGCCGTTGGCTTCGGTGGAGATAACTCCCACAGTCTTCAGGTCTTTAATAGATTCGTAGACGTTTTTTGTCGAAAATCTATTTTTAATAAGCTTGTCCTGCCATTTCCCGAAACCGCTTTCTTCGAAGGCCATCTTTGCCAGCCGCTCCGATTCCTCGTAGCCGGCCTCAGCCATAGCTTTAACAACCTTATCAACCTGTTCCTGGTTGAAATGCTGGTACTCAAGCTGTGCCTCCCTAGCAGCGCGGGCAAGGTCCCTTGCCTCCTGTATTGACTGTAAGTCGTTATCCAAATTCATTTTAGCCCCTCAATAAAGTTAAATCAAACAAATATATCTTTTGATTCAACAAGATTCAATTTGTAAAGCAATTAATAATATTCACTTATGCAGCAATTATAAGCGGAAAATCGATTCATGATTTTGACAAAGGAAGATATTTTTACTTATGAATAGGTAATCCTGAATCATTTCAGAATTTCTTTTAATCTATCATAACCGCTCTTACTAACCGGAAGGGTAGTGCTATCTTCAAGGGATACCCGGTATGATTCTTTTTCAAGCAGTTCAATTTTCTTGATACGTTTTACGGCAGCGATATAAGATCTGTGCAGCCTTACGAATTCGGCGGGATCAAGATGTTTCTCAAAATATTTCATCGTCTTTTGCTTTAAATATTTTCCGCTTTCCGAATAAATCATAACGTAATCATCCTGGGCTTCAATCCATTTTACCGATTCGACAGGCACTATTGAAATCTTGGGGCCGTCTTTAATTACTATTCTTTCAAGGTATTCGTCTTTAGCATCGTTCTGCGCTATCAGGTCCTTTACTGTATCAGCGCTTCGGGTTTTGTCTTTAATTTGTGAGAGCGCTTTCTCTAGCGCTTCGTCGAACCGTTCCTTTGAAAAAGGTTTAAGAAGATAATCCACCGCGCTTACTTCGAAAGCTTTAAGCGCGTACTGGTCGAACGCGGTTGTGAAAATTATGACAGGCGGATCTTCCAGAAGCTCAAGCATTTCAAATCCGTTTATCCTAGGCATCTGGATATCTAAAAAGATTATGTCCGGCTTATCTTCGTTTATTTTTTTTATGCCTTCAAATCCGTTTGAGCACTCAGCCGCGATCTCAAATTCTTCCCGGTCCCTGAGATATTTTTTTACTATTTCTCTGGCAAGAGGTTCGTCATCAATAATTACCGCTTTATATTTATTCATCTCATACCGCAATATTTTTGTTTGAAGGATTTCCTTCCAGCGGAATATATAAATTCACGGTGAAAAGTTTATCATCTTTTTTTATGTCGAGCAGACTGGGATTGTTGTATATCAGTTCAAGTCGGTTTTTAATATTCTGAAGACCGATTCCCGTGCCGCGTTTTGATCCGCCGTTTTCCTCAAAATTATTCTTCAGACTTATTTTCATGTAATCGCCTTCGCGCCGGCAGCTCAGGTTTATAGTTACTTTATCCAGAGCCTCGTATACGGCGTGCTTAATGGCGTTTTCAAAAAGCGGCTGAAGAATCATGTTCGGAATCTGAATACCGGCGCATTCTTTATTTATATCTTCAATATATTCAAACCTGCCTTCGAACCTGATTTTTTCGATCTCCAGATATCTGTTTATGTTTTTTAATTCTTCGCTTAATTTATTTGTTTGTTTCTCGTTGTTGGCCAGGGTGTACCGTAGGAAATCCGCGAGCTTAAGTATCATATCTTTAGCGCGCTTCGGGTTTATTTCCGTAAGCGCGCTTATTGAGTTGAGACTGTTAAATATAAAATGCGGATTGATCTGGAATTTCAGGGTCTTTAGCTCGGCCTCGTTAACAAGGCTTTTCAGCTCAGCTTCCTTTACCGCGCTATCCCTGGATTCGTTATAATAGAAGATCATGTAATAGAAAGACACTGTCATATAATAAAACAAAGTTCCGATCAGAAAGCGCCAGATTATTGTACTTGCGAAGAAATCAGGGTAATCGTTGGAGAACCCTAACATTCGGGTAATGAGCAGGTATCCTATAACCAGCCATAAAATAGAAGTAAAAAATCCTCCGATTATGTGGCTTGAAACAGCGACTGCTTTTTTCTGGTCGAAAGAAATGAATCTTGCCGGGTACCATAAGCTCAATCCTAATCCGGCAAGAAGAGAGTTAAAGACAACGCTGTCGGCTATTGCGGCGGCGGTTGTAAGTCCTAATCCGAAATGCAGAAGAATTAAGTACAAGCCGGCGATTAAAATCCACGCCGCAGCATAATAAATAACAAACTTTTTATTGCTTAAGATCGGATTAGTAAGCATTAATTTATAATCTTCTTTTGTTCAGGATAATTAACTCAAATGACCGGTTTTACAAGTATATTCACCGCATTGTTTTAAAATGATTTTATTTCGCCGCCGCCGAATACAGTTACTCCTCGGATAACTAGCGTTCTGGTCATATCGACGGGAAGCGTAGGATCTCTTCTCATCTTGTTCGAAAAACCCCCGAAGATCGGAGTTATATCAAGTTTTATGTTCCAGTCCCTTGGAACTATTAAAGTAGTGCCGCCGAAAATCTTAAGTACGTCAATTACGCTGGTGCCTTCGGCAAGTTTGCAAGCGGTTAAATCGATTTCTGCGCCTCCGAAGATGTTTGTTATTTTGCCGCCTTTAAAATTATCGGATGTTATAATTTTGTGCCCGCCGGCGAAAATAGATACCTCGTCGAATGTATCTATATCAGATTTCTCTGTCGACTTAAAGTGAAATGACGTCTGCGGTGTTCTTCTTTTAAAGATGATATAAAGACCGAATCCTATTATAATTATTCCAATAACGAGGTTGCTGCTTAGATCAACATCCGGAAATATCCGCGGTATAAGCAGAAGTGCGCCGACTACAGTTACAAGCAGCCCGAACCCTCTGTTATTTGAATTTACCAGGATTATGAGTCCGACAAAAAACACCAGGAACGGAAACGAAAAAATTATATTTCCCACGTCTACTTGAAATATGTCAAGCGTATTAAGAAGGAAAATACCTCCCACAATTATGAAGATTATTCCTATTAAAAACCGTGTTCCCGAGGAACGGTCTGTATTTGTCATTTTATTGCCTTTCTAAGGTTTCTAAATTCTCGGAGAGAAATTATGAAATTCACCAGAAGTAGGACACAAAAAATCGGCGAATCTTGTAAAATTGCCGGTAAAAAAATACTAATTGCGAAAAATAAATATAATCGAGAGGACTTAAGGCTAAACTTTACAAAAGAAAAATACGATAATAAAATTGTGCTGCCGGTTAAGTGATTTAATTAAGTACATGCAGTTGGCTTAAGCACTGGCCGGCAGACACTCAATAGTTTTTATAAAAAGAGCTGTTGTTTGATCAATTACTTGACGCCTCTTTATTGAGGAAGAAATTTTTGAGTTTCCAAGTAAATGCCGTCGCAAACAACAGCTCAAATTTTTTTAAAACCACTTATTCTCTCCTCTTTTTCAAGTAAAACTAATCCTTGATAACTAATACAGTACAAAAAGCTTTATTATAATTACGCCGAAAAAATCGTTATATTTCCGTCTATAATAAAAAATTACAGGTTAAATTTTGTCGACGGAGAAAATTTTAGTTACGGCAGCTCTCCCTTACGCCAACGGCCCGATTCATCTGGGGCATCTAAGCGGCGCTTATCTTCCGGCAGATATTTATGTAAGATACAAAAGACTGAAGGGAAGCGATATAGTCTTCATCTGCGGTTCAGACGAACACGGAGTTCCCATAACCATCAGTGCCGATAAGGAAGGCGTAAAACCAAAAGTAATTATTGATCGTTACCATAAAATAAATAAAGACGCATTCGAAAAATTCGGAATGAGCTTCGATAATTACTCCCGCACTAGTCTTCCGATACACCACGAAACCGGCAAGGAATTCTTTCTCGAGTTCTACAACAGAGGCATTCTCAACGAAAAAAAATCGCAGCAGTTTTATGATCAAAAAGCTAAAATGTTTCTGCCCGACCGTTATGTTGAGGGTACGTGTCCCAACTGCGGATACGAGGAAGCGCGCAGCGACGAGTGCGAAAACTGCGGTGCTCTTTATCAGCCAGACGAGCTGAAGAATCCCAAAAGCAAAATTACCGGAGAGACTCCGGTTCTAAAAGAAACCTCGCACTGGTATTTCCCTCTCGGAAATTATCAGAGTCGGCTGGAGTCGTATATCAAAGAAATGAACGAAAAATACGGCTGGAAAGAAAATGTTCTTCAGTACTGCCGCGGATGGTTTAAGGACGGTTTGGAAGACCGGGCCGTAACAAGAGATTTAGATTGGGGTATCAAAGTCCCTCTCGATTCTGCCGAGGGAAAAGTCCTTTATGTCTGGTTCGAGGCCGTGCTCGGATATATTTCCTCAACAAAAGAGCTTTCAAAACTTAAAGGCGATGAAAATTTTTGGAAAAAATACTGGCAGGATCCTTCTACTAAATATGTCGCTTTTATCGGAAAAGATAACGTGGTTTTTCATTGCATTGTTTTCCCTGCGATGCTTATGGCATGGAACGATGGTGAAAAAGAAAAATACGTACTTCCGCAGAATGTGCCGGCAAACGAGTTCTTAAATTTTGAAGGAAAAAAATTCTCTAAGAGCCGGAACTGGGGAATTGACGTTATAGATTTTCTTAAGATTTTTCCGCCTGATCCTCTAAGGTACACTCTGGCGGCTAATCTTCCGGAAAACAGAGATACCGACTTTTACTGGAAAGAGTTCCAGCTTAGGAATAACAGCGAGCTCGCGGATATTCTTGGCAATTTTATAAACCGTACGTTCACATTTGTTCATAAGCATTTTGAGGGCAAAGTTCCTCCGGCAGACTCTCTTCAGCAAATTGATAAAGATATGCTAAATCTTGTCTCGTCGTATCCGGATAAAGTTTCTTCACTATTCGAAGCGTATAAAATTAAAGACGGCGTTTTCGAAATAATGAACCTTGCAAGAGCCGGCAACAAATACTTTAACGATTCGGAACCTTGGAAAAGCGTAAAGACTAACAAAGAAAAATGCGCAACCACATTAAATATTTGTCTGCAGACCATCTATACTCTTGCCGAACTCTTTTCTCCCATAATACCTTTTTCTTCGGAAAAAATATTTAAGATGCTTAATACGGTTGCAGCGGAATGGGATAAATGCGGCAAAGCAAACCTGGAAGCCGGCCATCAGCTTAATGGTGCGGAAATAATTTTCCCCAAGATAGAGGATGAAACTATAGAAAGGCAAATGATGAATCTGCAGGATCCCCAAACGGAAGCTGCTCTTCCGGAGCTTATATCAATTGATGATTTTTCAAAAATACACCTGAAGGTCGCGGAGATCATCAGCGCAGAAAAACTAGAGAAAAGCGAAAAGCTGTTAAAGCTTAAAGTTAAGCTCGATAGTGAGGAGCGGCAGGTAATCGCCGGTATTGCGAAGAGTTACAATCCTGAAGAATTGATCAATAAAAAAGTGGTTATGGTTGCCAACCTGAAACCCGCAAAACTCATGGGTCAGGAATCTCAAGGCATGATTCTGGCGGTTCAGGATGAAAAAGGGAACTTAAATGTACTTTCAGTCGACAAAAGTGTTAGAAGCGGAACGAGGGTAAAATAGGGGAGCCTTTTTTTGCTGTTTTCCGGGCAATTATTCGTCGTACATTCATTTATAGGTTCAATTACCTTGATTTTCATAGGTGCTATAGCTAAAATAACCAGCTAAATTTGATAAAATATATAATCCAAGGAGATATTTTAGATGCTATTTCGCGTTACACTAATTTTTACGTTTGCATTGGCGTTTATATTAAGCTCTTGCTCTCCGGAAAATTCGCAGGTGGTGCTTGCGGATTTCGGAAATCAGAAAATTACCTTAAACCAGTTTGAAAAAGCCTATGCTAATAATGTTGGCGGAGTAGAGCAGGCAAAGAAGGACAGCCTTTCGAAGCTTAAGAATTTTCTTAATCTGTATGTGGATTTCAGAATGAAACTCCGCGATGCATATGTAAGAGGCTTCGATCAGGATTCCGCTCTGCAGAGCGAACTCCAGGATTATAAAAAGAAAGTCGGCGTTACTTATATAATCGAAAATCAAATTGTCGATCCGGCCATTCATAAATTGTATGATAGAAGAAAGTGGGAGTACAGAGTTAGTCATATTATGTTCAGACCCGATTCCGGCGGCTGGGATCATGCGCATAAAATGGCCGAAGCTATTCTGGACAGCGTTGAACACGGCGCCAGCTTCGCTAAAATGGCCGAAGAATATTCACAGGACAAGTTTACTGCCCCGGACGGAGGCGATTTATTTTATATAACCGCCGGTCAGCTCCCTACACAGTTTGAAGATGCAGTTTATGCTACACAGCCGGGACATATTTATCCTCATGTGGTAAAGTCACCTTATGGCTATCACATAATAATGGTTACCGGTAAGCGTGAGAGAACACCTGAAATAAGGGCAAGCCACATACTTGCCAGTTATTTTCATAACGGTAAAGCAGATACGGCCTGGGCTAAGGCAAGGATAGATACAGTTATGGAAAAGCTGAAAGCTGGCGGTAATTTTGCCGAACTGGCAAAAGAATACTCCGATGATCCCGGCAGTAAAAACCAAGGCGGCGATCTCGGTTTCTTTCAGATAAGGATGATGGTAAAACCTTTTGCCGAAGCCGCTTTTAATCTTAAGAAAGTCGGAGATATATCCGGCATAGTGCAGACCAGATACGGTTTTCATATAATCAAATTAACGGGAATAAAGCCATATCCTACTTTTGATGAAGACAAGGAAAACCTTAAAAAAATATTCAAACGTACCAGTTACAACGCAGAATATGATTCGCTGGTTGCAAAATTAAAGAGAGAGTACAACTATAAAGTGAACGAATCTACTTTAGGCGAGTTAATAGCTAAGGCCGATACTTCTAAAATGGGAGAGCCTAACGCGGAAGTAGAAGGCATGAAAGACAAGGTTATTTTTACTTACACAGGCGGTGATTGTACCGTTGGCGAACTCTTAAGCAGAGCTGCAAAGCGCTTTGATTTCGCAGATGCCAAACTTTCTCCGTCGGTTATTAGGAGCGCCGTTGATAAGATAGGCGCCGAGGTGATGCTTGAAAACGACGCGATGAATCTGGAAAAAACAGATCCCGAATTCGCGGCTTTAATGCAGAATTACAAGAACGGCATTTACATCTTTAAACTTCAGGAAGATGAAGTCTGGAACAAGATAAAAGTAGATTCAACCGCTCTACAGCAGTACTGGGAAAAAACAAAAGATAATTACATTATGCCGGATCGTGTAAATTTCAGCGAGATTTACGCGCAGAGCGATTCGGCGGCGAAGTTCTATTACTCGCTTCTTAAACAAGGCGCAAATTTCGATTCGCTTGCCGCCGAATATACTGCAAGACCCGGCTATAAAGAGAAAAAAGGCATCTGGGGATGGCAGACTATAAACTCTACTGTACCGGCTGCGGAAGCATGGAGATTGAAGAAACCCGGAGATTTTTCAAAGCCTTTCCAGAATGAAGACGGCTATTCTATAGTTTCTCTTATTGCAAAAGATTCTTCTCGTGTAAAAACCTTCGCGGAAGCCAAAGCCGAAGTTTCAAGCGCTTATCAGGAAGCCCAAAGCAAACAGCTTGAGAATGATTATGTTAACAGCCTGAAAAAATTATATAAACCTAAAATTTATTACGACGAACTTGACAAAGCTTTTAAATCCAATTAAGGAAGCGATAATTGTTTTTATAGCCGCGGCCGTTTTATCAGGCTGCGGCAAAGAGTCTACAAAAAAAAATTTTGTTGCGAGGGTAAACGATACTTACTTAAGTAAGGAAGAGCTCGCTTCGCTGATTGATACGGCGTATGCGGGCAAGTTTTATAAGAATGAGGTTGTAAGAAACTGGATAAATAAAGAACTGCTCTACCAGGAAGCTCAGAAGAAAGGAATACTGAAAGACGAGGAGTTTAACCGCCTGCTTAATTACGCCAAGTTGGAACTTGCAGCCGCTTTACTGGTAAAAAGGCAATACGAAGAAGAAAAGGTGAACTATGAGCCAAACGATCTGGAAGATTTTTATAACAAAAATAAAAATGAGTTTGCCCGTTTTTATGATTCCTATTTTATAGATCTGATTGAATTTAAAGATGAAGACAGAGCTGTTCAGTTCAGAACAACGGTACTTGAAAGCGATTGGGAAAAAGCTTTGAATGTGTTTAAAGGCGATTCTTCAATTTCTAAAGTCCGTACCGGCCAGTTGCTTTACGACTATGAGATACATCCCGTGACTCTTCTTCGAATCGTTCAGGACCTTAATCCCGGCGAGATTAGCATTATAATAAATAACGGGCCCGATCAATACCTTGTTGTTCAGCTGATTCAGAAATACGGCAAAGACAGCGTGCCGCCTTTCGATGTTATAAAACAGCAGGTTGAAGAAAGATTTTTGGCGCAACGGAAAGAAGAGTTTGTCAGGAATTATTTAAAGGAATTATATTCAAATAACGACATTGAAGTTAGGAACTAGTTAAAATGAAATTCAAAATATTGTTAGCAGCATTGTTGTTTTCGGCGTGCGGAATATCTTTTGCTCAAACCGTAGTGGATAAAATCGCCGCAGTTGTAGACAACGAGATCATCCTTAAAAGCGAGCTTGATTATCAGGTAAAGATGACGGCAGCGCAGCAGAAGATTGATCCCAATACTCCTGGACTAGAGGACAAGGTGCTTAACCAGATGATAGAAGAAAAACTTGCTTACGCTCAGGCGCTGCTCGATTCGATTAACGTAACCGACGAGGAAGTGAAGAACAGGATCGACTATCAGATAAATTACTTCGTTCAGCAGTACGGCTCAAAAGAAAAAGTAGAGCAGCTTTACGGAATGAGCATCGAAAAAATCCGCCGCTCGCTTGAAGATCCGGTTAAGAAACAGATACTTGTTCAAAAGCTGGAAGAGAAGAAGTTCGGCGACGTCGAAGCTTCGCGCATGGAGGTAGAAAATTTCTTCAAAACTTATAAAGACAGCATCGGCGTCATCCCGGAAAAAGTGCAGATTGCGCATATCTTCATTATGCCCAAAGTAACAGAGAAGATGAAAGCCGTGTACAAAGCTAAGGCGGAAGCGATTCTTGACTCGATAAAGCACGGAGCAGATTTCGCCGAGATGGCAAAGAAATATTCGGAAGATCCCGGAAGCGCTGCCGAAGGCGGAGACCTCGGATGGGTAGGTAAGGGAGTCTTCTATCCGGAGTTCGAAGCTGCTGCTTTTGCGCTTAAACCCGGGCAGATTTCCGATGTCGTTGAGTCGCCCGTCGGATTTCATATCATACAGATGATCGAAAAAAGAGGCGATTAAATACATGTCCGCCATATCCTTATTAAAATTAAAAAGGGAGAACAGGCTGATCTCAACGCGATAGAAGAACTAAGCGCTATTCGCGACAGCATAGTTAAAGGCGACAGCACGTTCGCTTATTACGCTAAAAAATACAGCGAAGATAAAGAATCAGCTGCTTACGGCGGCGATCTCGGCACATTTTATATGGATCAACTCGATCCTTCATTGAAAGATGTGGTATCAAAGCTTAAGCAGGGTGAAATAAGTTATCCGAAGAGACTTGATTACGGCAAGGACAGTTACGGCTATCATATAGTATGGCTTGAAAAGAGAATTCCGCAGCATACCGCAAGTCTAGAAACTGATTATCCTGAAATAAAAAAGCTTGCAGATCAGTATAAAAAGCAGAAGCTTTATACGGAATGGATAAATGAACTCAAAAAGAAAATTTACTGGAAGATAATGTTATAAATTGATTATCAGCTGAATGCAAAATATTTGGTGTACAAAGAAAATAAAGTTGAGCATACAACTTCACAGCAACAAAAGGAATTAATATTGAATAACGGCGGCAGCCCTTCGGGCGATGTGCAGTTGGTCGAAAGACTAAGCGAGACAGTAGTAAAAATCAAACAAGAGATAGCGAGAGTTATTGTCGGTCAGGATGAAATTATCGATCAGCTGCTTGTTTCGCTTCTTTCTAAGGGGCATTGCCTGCTTGTCGGGGTGCCTGGACTTGCAAAGACACTTTTTATTAAAACTCTTGCCGAAGTTATGGACCTGAAGTTCAGCCGTATACAGTTTACTCCCGATCTTATGCCGAGCGATATCACCGGAACCGAGC
>JBJKTB010000308.1:0-8016 GCA_046703345.1 Ignavibacteriaceae bacterium | reverse complement strand
ACACATAATACCACTTCCAGTGAATCGGAGTTGTATTATTTCAACGGCAGCGGATGGGAAAGGCTATCGCATCCTATGGCGAACGCAATATCCGCAATGGCAATATCCAATAATTCTATTGAATGGATGGGAGGGGATAGAGAAATTGTCTACAGAGACGGCAGTTCATGGAAAGATATTCCTTTCCCTGGCAGTTTCGGATCGGTCGAGTATATATTCCCCGATGGCATTGACAAAATTTGGATCCAGACAAATATAGGGGAATTATATCGCTATGAAAACGGGATTTGGGAACAGATACTAAAGCAAGAAGCAGTAAAACAGGCTTACTTTAAAAACTTTACTCATGGCTTTATTCTTACCGCGAACAACTTATACCAGTACGAAGACAACCGTATTAAACTTCATTCGCATAACACAGTATTCA
Organism: Ignavibacteriaceae bacterium; assembly: GCA_046703345.1. Taxonomy (GTDB): domain Bacteria; phylum Bacteroidota; class Ignavibacteria; order Ignavibacteriales; family Ignavibacteriaceae; genus FEN-1297. The sequence continues at coordinate 7,589 of JBJKTB010000308.1, read as the reverse complement.
GTTTAATAAAAAAAATGGCCTTCTTATCTGACGGAGAAATTTGGGGTGTCGGCGTTAACGGATTAGTAATTCATTTCTATGAAAATACATGGCATAAGCTCAATGTGCCAACGGTTGAAGAACTGACCGATATACAAATGCTCTCCCCTAAAAACGGCTGGATAATTGGCAATAACGGAACCATTCTTCATTATACCGCCTCATCACAAAAACACTTTGCGGGAAATTCAATGGGATTTAATTCTTCCAAAATTATCCCGATAAGCAAGGATATAAACGATGAGTATGGTGTTGCAATGGAAGACCTTAACAATGACGGCCTAAAAGATATTTATACAGTTTGCATTTACGAACCCAATCGTCTGTATCTTAACACAAGCGAGATTGACTCTTCAAATAAAATAAAATCTTTAAGCTTTTCGGAGGAAGCCTATGCCAGAGGAGCTACCGGCGTATCGGATAATTCAACCAATAAGAATTTTACAGATTTGGATCTTGGAGTCGGATTAGCTGATGTAGATAACGACGGCGATCCGGATATTTATTTATGCAATCTCATGGGTCCTAATAAACTTCTTTTAAACAACGGTAAGGGTTATTTCAAAAATGTTTCTTCTGCCGAACGGGGAGCAGGCGGAAAAGAAAGAACTAACGCAGCTGTCTGGGGCGATGTTGATAATGACGGGGATCTCGATTTATTTGTTACAAACGAAGATGCAACAAACCGGCTTTTCTTAAATGACGGAAACGGCTACTTTACAGACATAACTGAAAGTTCCGGATTATCCAGTAAATACGGCGGAATGGGTGCGGCTTTCGCCGATATTAACGGTGATGGAAAGATGGATCTGTGCGTAGTAAACTGGGCCGGTAAAAATAGAATGTACCGCAATGTAACAACCGCAAACGGACAAGTAAAATTCGAAGATGTTACCGATATAGCGGGCGTCGGCGGGGCTCCTTTTGCAAAAAGCAACGCGGTTGTTTTCGCCGATATCGACAATGACGGAGATCTTGACTTATTTATTACTAACCGAAAAAGGTCAAACAGGCTCTACTTAAATGAAGGCGGCTTCAAATTCAAAGACATAACCGAATCGGCTTTCGGATTGGATTCAATGCTCAGTTACGGAGCCAGCTTCGCCGATTTCGATCAAGACGGATATCAGGATCTTTATGTTGCCAATGTTGGCGAAAACGTGTTATATAAAAACATTGATGGGAAAAAATTTATTCCTGTCACCTCCGCTTTCGGAGCGCAGATGAGCGGCTACAGCACAGGCACCGCTTGCGGCGACATCGACAACGATGGGGATATTGATCTTTACGTCTCTAACTACATCAACGGCAACAGCATTCTATTCATCAATAACATCAACAACAGGAAATTTATAAAGTTTAAAGTAACCGGAACTAGAAGCAATAGAGATGCAGTAGGGGCAACAGTTAGCCTATACCGGCAAGGCCATGCTGAAAATAAAAAATTCCTCTTGGGTTTTAGGGAAATCAGCGGCGGATCGGGTTACGCTTCTTACAATGCGCGTGAAGTTCATTTCGGAGCTGATGATTCATTAAAGTACGACGCAGTCATTTTCTTCCCTGCATCCGGAATCAAAAAAATTATTGAGGGCATTTCATCAGGACAAGTTTATATAGTTAATGAAGAAGAAGGTATTGCTGCTTACAAGACATATTTTATAAAATCGATTAAAAGATTTTTCTCTGATCCGGATACTCACACTGCGGCAGTAAAGTTTGCCATCTTTGCAGTACTTATTATCTTTTCCGTGTATTCGGGCAGAAAGAGATACGGCTGGAATAATTCTCATCAGATCGCTTTCCACGGGCTGCTTCTTGTTCTTTACTTGGCGGAAGTAATTCTTTTTGATGACAAAGGATTTATTCTTTCTTCGCTTCTTCCACTCTTATCGGTACTGCTTCTGCTCGCAACTCTGCATCTTTACTATGAAAGAATTATAATGGTAAAGATAAACAAGGCTGAGAAGCAAGCTACAAGGGATAGAATTGCCCGTGATCTTCACGATGATCTTGCATCCAGCTTAAGCAGCAGCGTAATATATAATGAGATCCTCAGGCTTAATCTTAAAAATATCCAGCCTGAATTCAGCGAATTGCTGAATAAAATTCATCTGCTGCTGCTTGAAGCTTCCGCCGCTGTTACTGATATGGTTTGGGCGGTATCTCCCGCGCACGACAAGATGGAAGATCTTGTAATCAGACTAAGAAGCTATATTGCGGACGCATGCAGATCAAAAGGCATCACATATAATTTGGATCTGGATCATACAAATTTGAAAATTCCAGTTTCCGATGAATTCAGAAGAAATGTCTATTTGATTTTTAAGGAAGCCGTAAACAATATTTTAAAACATTCGGATGCCGTTAACGTAAAGTTCTCCGCTAAATTAAATAGTAGCTTCGTACTTATAATCCTTGAAGACAACGGTGTGGGATTCACCGTCGATAATTTAATCGAAGAAGGCGGTGAAAGAACAACTACAAAGCCAGATACTTCACAGGGACTCCACGGAAACGGACTTTACAATATGAAGAAAAGGTCCGAGGAAATTAACGGTGAACTGGCTGTAGAATCATCTCCTGGTAAAGGAACCCGAATTATCCTTAAATGCAAAATGACATAAATGGACTATTGCAATACGGCAATTAATTATAAAAATTAAATCGTCAATTTAAAGGGGAATAATGGCAGTAAAAGTTTCCATAATTGAAGATCACAGGGATTTTCGGGAGAGCGTAGTTTATATGCTACAATCCACTGAAGGTTTTTCGGTTAGCGGCGCGTTCGGCTCTGTTGAGGAGGCGCTTGAGGCAGGGGAAGCAACAGATGTTCTTCTTCTTGATATAAACCTGCCGGGCATGTCGGGAATCGACGGAATTAAATTACTTAAAGAGAAATATCCTGAACTGAAAATTATAATGCTTACTGTATTTGATGACGATAGGAATGTCTTTCATGCAATTTTAGCGGGAGCAGACGGATATATACTTAAAAATACTCCGCCTATAAGGTTACTTCAGGCGGTTGAAGACGCAGCTGAAGGCGGATCTCCTATGACTCCGGCTGTTGCGAAACAGGCTATTGAACTATTCAAAGAATACGTTCCCCGGCAGCATAAAGAAAATTCTCTAAGCAGGCGAGAAGAGGAAATCTTAACGCTTTTAGTAGATGGATTAAGCAACGAAGAAATTTCATCTAAACTTTTTATCAGCCTTCAGACAGTAAGAAACCATATCCGTCATATATATGAGAAGCTTCAGGTTCACTCAAAATCTCAAGCGGTAGTTAAGGCGATTAGGGAAGGGATTATTTAAAACTCTGTCGCTTATTTCTTCACTTTATTTTACAAATGACTCATTTGCGTCATTGAGTTTTCATGCGATGGGCACCATATTTCCTTTCGAAAATTGAATATCCGAATTTCGTAATGTATACATGCCGCAATAAGCTGCAAAAGTCTGGCCCTGAGGGACCGGTGCGGGAACAACCTGCGAGAAACGTTTGAGCATTTAGGTGGCGATACTAAGCCGGGCATCGGGGGGTAAGTATCTTGCTTGATATGTTTATGCGCCAGGCCCGTATCCGGTCGTTATTACCTGGTAACATATAAAATAAAAAGCCGCCCGTTTACAGGCGGCTAACTATTCCAAATAATAATTTTATAAGAAGATCTGAAGAGAAGACTATTTTTCGGTCTTCATTTTATCGAGGACCTTATATGTCAGATCGAGCGAGGGCTGAGCATACCAGATCGTCTGGAGCTGTTCATTCTTTTCCAGAACCATCTGAATGCCTTCCTTTTTCGCAACCTCCTCAACTACCTTTTTAACCTTTTCGATAATCGGCTTCATTAGCTTTTGGTTTAACTGGGAGACTTCGCCGTTTGCATCTAACTTCGCTCTTAAATTGTTGTATTCCTGCTCCATACCCATAATTCTCTGCTGGGCTTCTTTCTTTTTGGCATCGGTCATCATGCTGGCTTGTTTCTGATAATTAGCCATGGTTTCTTGATACAGCTGGCCTAAGCTGTCGATTTTAGATTTAACATTATCTATTGCTGACTGCACCTGGTCCTGCGCCTGCTTAGCTGCGGGAAGCTGTGTTAAAATTACTTGTGAATCTATATAACCCAGTTTTGTGGCTGACTGTGCAAATATATTTGTACCGCCTAAAATTACCGCCAAAAGAATCGCAAAAAAGTACTTCTTCACTTTAGTGTCCTTATTATGTTTTGATAAATATTACCTAATTTCAAAAATTACATTACGGAATAGGCAGTATGCGGATTAAGCCCCGAATTGATTACTACCCTAAATTCATTCGTTAAAATTAATATCTAAATGCCCCGTTTCCAAATGCAAAAGATGTTTTAGAGCCCTTTTGACGGCCGCCAGCGGGAAATTGTTTCATCATTTCAATTAAAACGAGTGCTTCCCCAAAAGGCTTCTTGATTCTGCAGGGTTAATTATTTAAGTTAATTCCAGCTAAATCAATGATCTGTCGGATTTCGTCCCCGTTATGGAAGTTTGGAAGAGTGAAGAAAAAATTACCGCCCTATAAGAATCAGCCCCCGCTGCATGTGTACTCCGCTTCCGGCAACTTTCTGAAACAAGATTATTATTTCTAATTCTTAACATAATTAATCACAAATTATTTCTTCAACTTAACAGAAGCAATCATCATGAACAAATACAAATCGCTGACAAAGCTAGCGGTAATTTTAGCTGTTGTTATAATGCCTTATACAATTTCGGCGCAGCAAAAAACCGAGTACAAGAGCTTGAAAGAGGCAATCATGTCTTCATCCAAGCTTAGGGGGAAATCGGGCCCGAGAAGTCTTAACTGGATAGACGGGGGCAACAAATATTCATATACTACGCGCAACGATTCCACCAAGAGAGAAGAAATACGATCCTTCGATCCCCAAACAGGAAAAGACGATCTGATATTTGACGATCAGGGATTGACTTTTCCCGATACGACGGAGGCTTTCAATTACAGATCTTTCCGCTGGGCGCACGATTCGAAGCATCTTCTTTTCGAAACAAACTTCAGGAAAATTTACAGACGCTCAGGGATTTCTGATTACTATGTTTACTCGCTCGAGAACAAAACATTAAAGATCGCGGCCAAAGCCGCTCGCACTGCCGAGCTTTCGCCTGACGGATCGATGGTTGGTTATGAGCGCGACGGCAACATGTTCGTTTATAATTTTGCAGCGAAAAGCGAAACTCAGCTTACAAACGATGCCGGCGGAGAAATATTCAACGGCCATTACGACTGGGTTTACGAGGAAGAATTCGGACAGGCGCAGGCGTGGAACTGGTCGCCTGACAGCAAATACATAGCTTACTGGCAGTTCGATGAAACCGGCGTGCCTATTGTTCAGCTTACAAACTACGAAGGCCTTCATCCCAAATACGAAAAAATTGCCATCCCCCAGGTGGGAGATCAGAACCCCAAAGTTAGAATCGGTGTGCTGGATGTAAAGACTCATAAGAATATCTGGCTGGATACTGGCGAGCACGGTGATTACTATATCCCTCGTCTTTACTGGACAAGCGAGCCAAATACTCTTGCGATGATGATTCTCAACCGCGCACAGGACGACATGAAACTTTATTTCTTCAACGTAAAAACCGGTGAGCGTAAACTTATAATGGAAGAAAAGAATAACACGTGGGTCGCCATTTTTAATTTTTACACAGGCGTTAACGATATGATGTTCTTCCCGGAAAAAGCGCATGAGTTCTTCTGGGTATCCGACCGCAGCGGGTATTATCAAATATACAGGTACAACTATAACGGTAAACTTCTTAACCGGGTTACAAACGGCGACTGGGATGTGATAAAAGTGATGGGAATAAATCCGGAAACACAAACCATATATTACACTTCCGCGGAAGCCTCGCCGCTTGAAGAACAGCTTTACTCTATAAGATTCGACGGCTCTCATGAAAAACGATTATCGCCCGCAGCCGGATATCACCGGTTTGATATGTCCCCTAACACTAAATATTATATTGATACTTATTCCAGTATAAACGAACCCCAGCAGGTAGAATTGTGGAACACGGACGGAAAAATGATCAAGAAGCTTGAGAACAATAATTCGGTTTCTGAATTTGTAGAGAAGCATGCTTACTCACCGAAAGTATTATTCAGCTTTACAACAACCGACGGGCAAAAACTGGACTGCTCAATGATAAAGCCGTTTAATTTCGATTCCACAAAAAAATATCCTGTTATTCTTGCAATCTACGGAGGGCCTGAATCTCACTCGGTTTATAATTCGTGGGAGTCATCGGGATGGGATCAATATCTCGCCCAGCAGGGATACATTATTGTAGACGTTAATAACCGCGGCATTGCAAACTACGGAAGCAAATTTGAGAAAATTGTTTATAAACAATTGGGCAAATGGGAAAGCCACGATTTTGCCGAGACTGCCCGATACCTCGCTGCCCTCCCCTATGTAGACGGGGCAAACATGGCGATAATGGGAACCAGCTACGGCGGCTACAGCACTACATACACTATGGTTACTCATCCCGGCGTTTTCAAGGTTGGCATAGCTAACTCGGCCGTAACAGACTGGAGACTTTACGACGATATTTACACCGAACGTTACATGGGTCTTCTTAATGACAATAAAGAAGGCTACATTAAGAGTTCGGTTATGACATACGCGGACAGTCTTCAGGGAAGGCTTCTGCTGGTTCACTCAACGATGGACGATAACGTTCACGTGAGAAACACAATGCAGCTTTTAACCGCGCTAACAAACGCAGGAAAAGATGCCGATCTCCGCATTTATCCTCCCGGAGCTCACGGAGCCGCTTACAACCTTGCAAGCTATTTGCTTATGCAGAATGTTTATATACATTATCTCAATCGTTATTTAAAAGGCGAGTGCAACCAGCCGAACATCAACCAATAATTTTCACTTCAAAACCCGGTTTAAATAAAAACCGGGTTTTCTTTTTCCATATTAGACGTGCTAAGCACAAATTCATGTTTGAATTTTATAATAGATATTAATCAATTAATTGATTCGAAAATGTTAAACGTGTATCAGACGAATCATCAATATTATAATAAGAATTAACGAATAGGTTATTAACGGCCATTCATATTTATGCAAACTTTATTTTATTTTCACAGCTCATATCTCATCCCCAATTATCGGCTAATTAAAATCATTTACCCCTTTATTTTAAAGGAGAAATGTCTATTTTAGGGTTGTTTTAATTGAGGAATAAGGCCGGATTAACGTTATAGAATTAACTTTATTTAAATGAGCAGTACCTTAGCGAATTAATGAAACAGCCGACCGATAATTCCATGTAAGACCTTTAGATCTTAAAATATCGGGGAGAGCCTGCAAGTTTTTGACATGCGTACAAATTCATATCGCAAAATTTTTACCTAACTAATTGCCGGACATGCTGATGATTGAAAAAATCACAATAAGAAACATTTTAATTCTCTGTGCCGCAGTTTTATTTCTAATTGTATCCGCCCCGCACCTCCATGCACCGCCGGTAGG